>JBDKUB010000130.1:0-2584 GCA_039679915.1 Anaerolineaceae bacterium | reverse complement strand
CCTCGTTTTTACTCCCCTTAAATTCACTGGTATCATCAGGATCCCATTTATCTAAATCTATTTTTTCATTTTTGGAAATACGGTATTTTTTCATCGCTCCTCCATTTGTTTCAAATAATTATCGATTGGCATTATTTTACTATACCATCCATGTCGATTTTTGCATTTTATTCCAATCTCATTCCCCCAGTTATCTGCTAAAATATAACCTTGTATTATTAGCAATATCTCATTGTTAACTGAGCAATCTCTTCGAAAGGCTTATAGTCATGACAAAATATATTGCAGCCATAGATCAGGGAACAACCAGCACTCGATGTATCCTTTTTGATAAAAATGGTCGTGTGGTAAGTACAGCGCAAAAAGAACATCGTCAAATCTTTCCTCAGCCGGGATGGGTCGAACATGATCCTCTAGAAATATGGCAAAACACCCAGGAAGTCATTAAAAAAGCCCTTATTTTAGCGGAAGTAAAAAAAGGCGATATCGCAGCTATCGGAATAACCAATCAAAGGGAAACCACTTTGGTTTGGAATAAGGAGACCGGACAACCCTTCTATAACGCGATTGTTTGGCAGGATACCCGTACCAAGGCTATTTGCGATCGATTGTCTGAAAACGATGGGTTAGATCGATTCAGGGAAAAAGTTGGGTTGCCCTTGACTACATACTTTTCCGGACCAAAAATCAAGTGGATTCTTGAAAATGTCGAGGGTGTTCGTAAAGCAGCCGAAGAGGGAAAAGCTGTTTTTGGTAATATAGACACCTGGCTCATCTGGCAACTTACCGGAGGCGCGTCGGGCGGGGCATATGTGACGGATGTGACCAATGCCAGCCGTACGATGTTAATGGATTTATCCTCATTGAATTGGGATGAAAACATCCTTAATCTTTTCGACATCCCACCTGAAATGTTACCTTCGATAGTCCCATCCAGCGATCCTTTAGCTTGGGGAAAAACTAAACTCAACGGACCATTTGCCGATGAAATTCCGGTATGCGGCGACCTGGGTGATCAGCAAGCAGCTATGGTCGGTCAAGCGTGTTTCAACGAAGGTGAGGGAAAAAACACTTATGGGACAGGCTGTTTCATGCTGCTAAATACTGGCAATCAAATAATTCAATCTAAAAGTGGTCTTTTAACTACGGTTGGCTACAAAATTGGAAAATCAGATGCCGTCTATGCTTTGGAAGGTTCGGTGGCGATAACTGGCGCTTTAGTACAATGGCTTAGGGATAACCTTGGACTTATCACAAGCTCCTCTGAAGTAGAAACGCTTGCCAGAAGTGTTCCCGATAATGGAGGTATCTATTTTGTCCCGGCTTTTTCCGGGTTATTCGCTCCCTATTGGCGATCGGATGCGAGAGGCGTCATTGTAGGTTTAACCCGATATATCAATAAGGGACATTTCGCCCGCGCCGCTTTAGAAGCCACAGCATATCAAACATGTGAGCTACTGGATGCGATGAAAAAGGATTCTAACGTCACATTGAAAACTCTAAAAGTGGATGGCGGAATGGTCGTCAATGAATTATTGATGCAATTCCAAGCCGATATGTTGTGTGTGCCTGTTGTTCGCCCCAAAGTCACTGAAACGACTGCTTTAGGCGCCGCTTATGCAGCCGGATTGGCAACCGGATATTGGAATGATACTGATGAATTGATCGCTAATTGGCAGGTCGATAAAACCTGGTATCCTCAAATGGATGAAAAACAAAGAAAGTCTCTCTACAACAACTGGCTTAAGGCAGTCCAAAAATCATTGAATTGGATAGAATAACAATTTATCCAATTACATAAACTAAGCAAGGATATCTATGCAAACTATTCAAACGGAAATATTGGTAATCGGTGGTGGCGCTACGGGTTGCGGAGTGGTTCGCGACCTGGCAATGCGGGGATTTAAAACCATCTTGATCGAAAAAGCAGATTTTGCACAAGGCACAACGGGTAGATATCATGGTCTGTTACACAGCGGTGGCCGCTATGCAGTAAAAGATCCATCTGCTGCAAAAGAATGCATCGAAGAAAATCGAATTCTTCGCCGCATTATGCCTCAATGTATCGAAGATACCGGCGGCTTCTTTGTCCTGACACCTGAAGATGATCCGACTTACGCAGAAAAATTCATCTCCGGTTGCCGGGCTGCTGGTATTCCTATCGAGGAAGTACCCATTTCAAGTATGTTAAAAGAAGAACCTCTGCTAAATCCAAAAATTAGCCGATGCTTTAGAGTACCCGATGGTTCAGCGGATTCTTTTTTGGCATCCCATCTCAATGTGGATTCGGCGAAACAATATGGCGCTATCATATTAAATTATCACAAAGTTGTCTCTTTACATAAAGATGGTAATAAGGTCAACGGAGCAAATTGTATCAATCAAATTACTGGCGAAGAAGTCAACATCTCGGCTGATATGGTGGTGAATGCCTCAGGCGCCTGGGCAGGACAGATTGCCGCTCTGGCAGGTATCGAAGTTCAAATTTTACCCGGTAAAGGGACGATGATTGCTGTGAACCATCGTATCATCAACACAGTCATCAACCGCTGTAAAATGCCCTCCGATGGCGATATCCTCGTTC
>JBDKUB010000322.1:0-4708 GCA_039679915.1 Anaerolineaceae bacterium | reverse complement strand
TTGACGATCAGCGTCAGCAAACAACTGCTCCCAGTTTATGACAAACCGATGATCTATTACCCTCTTTCGATGTTGATGTTGGCGGGCATTCGAGATATTCTGGTCATCAGTTCACCCGAAGCATTACAATCCTTTAGGGAATTATTGAAAGATGGGCACCAATGGGGGCTGCAATTTTCTTATATGGAACAATCCGTACCACGCGGTTTGGCGGATGCTTTTTTAGTCAATCCGGACTTCATCGCTGATGAACCGGTATGCTTGATACTAGGCGATAATATTTTCTTTGGACAAGGATTGGGTACTCGGCTGCGAGAAGCGGCTCAGTTGGATCAGGGGGCATTGATTTTTGCTTACCCGGTACGTGACCCGCAGCGTTACGGAGTGGTCGAATTTGATGAAAAAGGTTTGGCGCTGACCATTGAAGAAAAACCACTCAAACCCCGTTCCAAGTTTGCGGTCCCTGGATTGTATTTCTATGATAGACAGGTGGTGGGATTAGCCCGGTCATTGAAGCCCTCCGCGCGTGGTGAGTTGGAAATTACCGATCTAAACCGCCTTTATCTGGAGCACGGCGAGTTGCGGGTGGAAGTTATGAGTCGCGGTGTTGCCTGGCTGGATGCAGGAACCCATGAATCTCTGCTGCAAGCAGCTAATTTTGTGCAAGCTGTGGAAGAACGGCAAGGCATGATGATCGCCTGTCCGGAAGAGATTGCTTATCAATTAGGATATATTGACCAGAAAGAATTGCAGCTATTAGCGGGGGTCATGCAGAATAACCAGTATGGTGAATATTTATTACAATTGGTGGACGAAAAGAATCACCTGGCGTATTAGAATCGGTTATTAACAATGGCTTATTGGAATAGGAAGGTCTAGCTTATGCTTGATACCCATCAACGGGTATTGATAACCGGCGGTGCTGGTTTTATCGGCTCGCATTTAGCGGAAACGTTGCTGCAAGCGGGTTATCCGGTCACAATTATCGATGATCTGTCAACCGGCAGGTTCGAGAATATCGAACATTTGGTAAAGCACCCCCGTTTCCGTTTCACGATCGATTCAATTAATAATGAAATCGTAATGGATCGCCTGGCAAGTGAATGCGACGTTATTTTTCACCTGGCTGCGGCTGTAGGAGTGATGTTGATCGTGGAAAAACCGGTTCATACCATCAAAACCAATATCATGGGCACTGAAGCAGTCCTCAATGCTGCCCTGAGGTACCGGGCGAAAGTGTTGATTGCCTCAACTTCTGAGGTGTACGGCAAGGGGAACAGAGTCCCCTTTCAGGAGGATGACGATGTGGTTATTGGGCCGACCAGCCGCAGCCGTTGGGCTTATGCTGCCTCGAAGATGGTAGATGAATTTCTGGCACTGGCATACTACCATGAAAAAAATTTGCCGGTGGTGATCTTCCGATTGTTCAATACGGTGGGAGCCAGACAAACCGGTCAATATGGCATGGTTATTCCACGTTTTGTCCAGCAGGCATTGCATCAAGAACCATTGACTGTATATGGCGATGGAAAACAAAGCCGTTGCTTTTTACATGTAAGCGATGCTGTGAAAGCTATTATGGCGTTGGTGAATTGTCCCGAAGCCGTGGGTGAGGTTTTCAACATTGGGGCTACAGAAGAGATTTGTATCAAAGACTTGGCTGGTTTGGTGCTCGACCTGGTGGAAGAGAAGCGTCGGAAGGGAGAAATACCAGCTCCCTTCGAGAAAGGCGAGATTGAAAATAAAATCGTCTATATTCCTTACGAGAAAGCTTATGCCGTAGGTTTCGAAGATTTAGCTAGAAGAGTGCCAAACACAGAAAAAATTACCCGATATGCCGGGTGGAAACCCCAATATAATTTGAATGATACCTTGTGTGATATTATAAATTATTTAGCCGAGAAAGATCATGTGGAAAATTCTGCTGCTGGGTAAAATCGGACAACTGGGCTTTGAATTGCAACGCTCCTTATCTCCTTTGGGAAAGCTCATCGCAATCGACTATCCGGATATCGATTTTACAAAGCCGCTGTCATTGGCTCCCCAAATTTTGGCTCTTAAGCCGGATATCATTGTGAATGCAGTTGCATATACGAATGTGGATAAGGCGGAACAGGAAACAGATTTAGCCAATACAATAAACGGTACGGCTTGCGAAATTATCGCTAAAGCAGCCCATCGAATGCACGTTCCATTTGTGCATTTTTCTACCGATTATGTTTTCGATGGCACTAAAGGCGGTGCATATCTCGAAACCGATACTGTAAATCCAATCAACGCATATGGGAAAAGCAAGCTTATGGGGGAGCAAGTCATCCAAGAATTCGGTGCGAACTATTTGATTTTAAGAACAAGCTGGTTATATAGCTTAAGACGGGACAATTATGTATTGAAGGTGTTACGTTGGGCGCGCAGTAAGAAAATAATGCGGGTGGTGGACGATCAAATCGGAAGCCCAACTTCGGCGCGGATGCTGGCAGAAATTACAGCCCTAGCGTTAGGTATGGTGAAACAAGCTGGCGATGATTGGCTGCACGAACGCCAGGGTTTATATCATCTTGCAGGCGATGGGGAGGCTTCCCGCTTTGAATTTGCCAAAGCCATTATCGCTTTGGATCCAAAACGTGAAGAACAAATCGTAAGCGAGTTGCAGCCAGCAAAATCTGTTGAATTTCCTTTGCCTGCTCAACGCCCAGCTAATACATCCTTGAATTGCGACAAGTTCGAGCGAGCGTTTTCTTTACGTATGCCACCCTGGAAAGAAGCGTTGCAGTTAGAATTGGAATCTTGATCTTATAAAGCTTCAATGATTTTCGACACTAAACAATCTACCTTAATCTACGATAGTGCAAAACGCGGTCATCCGGCGATAGAAGAATTACGCCAGATATTTCAATACCGCTATTTGATCACTCAGCTCGTGCGGCGGGATATTTTAACCCGCTATAAACGGTCTGTATTGGGCATTGCCTGGACATTGCTAAATCCATTAGGGATGATGGTGGTGCTCACTTTAGCGTTTTCACAAATATTCCGATTCGGAGATATCAAGAGTTATCCGGCATATGTGTTAAGCGGAATATTATCCTGGACCTTTTTCTCTCAAGTAACAACGGCTGCCATGGTCAATCTGATTTGGGGAGGCGGTATTCTTCACCGCATCTATTTACCGCGTACCTCATTTGCATTATCTGCGGTAGGAACCGGATTGGTGAATATTGCTCTTTCGACCATTCCTTTATTATTGATCCTGCTTGTTACCGGTGTACCACTTAAACTCACGCTATTATGGATGCCTTTACCAATTTTGTTATTAGCCTGTTTTTCTCTAGGTGTAGGTCTAATGCTATCGACGCTAGCTGCTTTTTTCCCCGATGTCTCCGAGATGTACCAAATCATCCTCACTGCCTGGATGTATCTAACCCCGATTATTTATCCGGAAGAGATTCTCCCTCAAAACATAAGATTCTTGATTACCACATTTAACCCTGTCCATTATTTTGTCAAACTTTACCGGCTTTCGGTTTATTTCGGACGGGCGCCAACAACCAGTGAAGTATTGATTCCTACCGGTATCGCTTTAGGGTTTCTTATCATAGGCTGGCTGATATTTACCAAGAAAGCTGACGAATTTGCTTACCGCATCTGATACATCCGTTCGTCAATCGCTTTCGCCTGACGATGTAATTCGCCTGGAAAATGCTTCGGTTCGCTACCGCGCTCCCAGTGAGCATATTGGTACTTTCAAGGAATATGTCATTCGCAGCATTCAAGGCAAAGTGAAGCGTAAGACTTTCTTAGCGTTGAATGATGTGAGTTTCGGCGTTCGGCGAGGGGAAGTTTTTGGGTTGATCGGTCAAAATGGAGCTGGGAAAAGCACATTATTAAAACTAATTGCACGTGTTTTACAACCTACTCAAGGACGCGTTCTCGTTGCCGGAAAAGTTGCCCCTTTATTGGAAACAGGCGCCGGTTTTCATCCGGAATTGACCGGCAGGGAAAATATTTATTTGAACGGAGCAATGCTGGGTTTTACTCGTCAGGAAATGGCGAGTAAATTCAATGAAATTGTAGATTTTGCAGAATTATGGGATTTTATCGATGCCCCCATGCGCACCTATTCTTCGGGTATGTGGGCACGCTTGGGCTTTGCTGTTGCTACGGATGTCGATGCGGATGTTTTAATCGTGGATGAAGTGCTTTCAGTGGGCGATGATGCTTTCCAGCGCAAAAGCTCGGAACGAATTGAAGCATTTCGTCAAAAAGGAGTGACAATCTTATTTGTAAGTCACAATATGAGCCTGGTCAAGCAAATCTGCCAGCGGGCAGCCTGGTTAAATCAAGGCAAACTAATGGATGTAGGTAATGTGGATGTGGTTGTAGACCGGTATTTACAATCGGTGAGAGACAAAGAAAATCGCCGTTTGTCGGAAGAAGATATTGATGTGGACAGACGTTGGGGCTCCAAGAAGATCGAAATCACCCAGGTGCGCATCCTGGATGAATCAAAACAACCCCAGCATATTTTTTATACAGGCCAGCCGCTGATACTAGAGATGGACTACCTGGCGCATGAAACGGTCGATTCACCAGTCTTTGGCATTGCTGTTCATCGTCAAGATGGCTTACACCTTACCGGTCCTAACACAGCATTTTCAGGTTTGAATCTAGGGAAGGTTAGTGGAACAGGTACGATTATTTACCGCGT
>JBDKUB010000571.1:0-3289 GCA_039679915.1 Anaerolineaceae bacterium | reverse complement strand
TTGAATCTTATCCTTCCATAGGAAATTTGGTAATCAACGACCAGTTTGCAGAGGAAGCCTTCACCGTTTACGACCATCCCAAAGTGCTGATCTTCCAGAAAGAAGAATCCTACGATCCACAAAAAGTCGCCGGTATCCTGGGCACAGTAGATCTGAGCCATGTGATCCACGTTACGCCCCGCCAGGCAGGCAGCCACCCTGCCGATTTGATGCTGCCCTCCGAGCGCTGGCAACAGCAGCAAGCCGGCGGCACCTGGTCGCAGCTCTTCGACACCAACAGCCTTATCAACCGCTACCAGATTCTTGCGGTCGTGGTCTGGTATTTGACCCTGACGTGCCTTGGCTTGGTTGTTTATCCCTTGATACGTCTTGCACTGCCAGGTCTGGCAGATAAAGGCTACCCCTTGGCTCGCGTAGCCGGATTATTGCTGCTGGCTTATCTGGTATGGCTGCTGGGGTCTATTGGTGTACCCTATTCACGAACGACTATCAGTCTGGTGATGGCTGTCATTACTCTGGCAGGGGTGGCGGCTGCTTACTGGCAGCGTCAAGAATTGCGCCAAGAATGGCGCACCCGCCGAAAAGAAATTTTACTGATCGAAAGCTTGTTTCTGCTTTTCTTTATCATTGATTTGCTGGTCCGCTTTGGCAACCCGGATTTATGGCATCCCTGGAAGGGCGGCGAAAAGCCGATGGACTTTTCGTATTTCAACGCCATTTTGAAAAGTACGACCTTCCCACCTTATGACCCATGGTATGCAGGAGGGTATCTCAATTATTATTATTATGGGTTATACATGGTTGGTGTGCCGGTTAAATGGCTGGGAATCGTCCCGGCAATTGCCTTCAACCTGATTATTCCCACGATCTTTGCAATGATCGCGATGGGCGCTTTTTCACTGGGTTGGAACTTAATGAAAATTGGAGAAAGATCGACGGTAAGTGATGAGATATGTGTGCAGGACAGCAACCCAACAATCGAACACACCTCACGGTTTTCGCAGCTTGCTTCGCGCTTCTCGTCTTTCATATCCACTCCCTTGTCTTTTGGGGCACCCTTTTGGGCGGGTTTGGCTTCAGCCCTGGGAACCGCCGTTTTGGGCAATCTTGGAATGGTCCGCATGATCTTCCAAGGTTATCAAAAGCTCGCTGCACCAGGCGGCATAATCGATGGCGCCAGCTTCCCCCAGCAATTGCTGTGGGCAGTAACCGGCTTTCTGGATGTTTTGAAAGGCGCTTCCTTACCCTATGGCATTGGTGATTGGTACTGGATACCCAGCCGGGCTATCCCCGCCCCCAACGATGTCGAACCTATCACCGAATTCCCAGCCTTCACAGTGCTATTTGCCGACCCTCACGCTCACCTGTTCGCCATTCCGGTGGCTTTGCTGGTCGTGGCGTTTGCTTTTTCGATCGTTCTCAGCCGGGGACGTTGGCGGGGTGTGGTTGGAACAGCGGCTGGTTTCCTGCTCGGCGGATTAGCGATAGGCGCTCTTTATCCCATCAACCTGTCCGATATATACACATTCTTACCGATAGGAATTATGGCGTTGGTCTATACCTATGCGCGTTATGGTGATGAGCTTAATGTGCCATGGTTGAATAAACTTCCGGCGAATGCCCGGCGCTGGATTTTAATCATTGGCAGTGTTTCACTTCTAACCTTGCTGTCGTTCCTGCTCTATCAACCATACCGCCAGTGGTATGGACAAGGTTACAGTAAAATCGGCTTATGGACCGGCACGCATACCCCATCCTGGTCCTACATTACCCATTGGGGATTATTCCTGTTTGTGATTGTTTCGTGGATGGCATGGGAAACTCGAGAATGGATGGCTACCACACCTGCCTCAGCGCTGCTCAAGCTGCGCCCCTATCGGGGTATGATTTATACCGCCTTGGGATTATTAGTGTTGGGTGTATTTGTGCTGCTTTACTTGGGTGCGGCGATTGCCTGGTTTGTGCTGCCCTTGGCTGCCTGGGCAGGGGTGTTATTATTACGCCCCGGGATGAGTGATGCCAAACGCATGGTCTTGTTCCTCACCGGTACAGCTTTGGTCATCACTCTGGTAGTGGAGGTGGTGGTGGTCAAAGGCGATATCGGGCGTATGAACACCGTTTTCAAGTTCTACCTGCAAGCCTGGGTGCTTTTTTCCGTCTCTGCTGCAGCCTCTCTGATGTGGCTGTGGCAAGAGCTGCCTAAATGGTTACCCGCCTGGCGCGTCCCCTGGCAAGTAACGCTGGGGGTGCTCGTTGCATCGGCTGCTTTATTCCCCATCATGGCAAGCATGGCAAAAATCGAAGACCGTATGGCAAAATCGGCGCCACATACATTGGATGGTATGGTATTTATGAAATATGCCACATATGATGAACGCTGGGGAACCATGGACCTCAGCCAGGATTATCGTGCCATCCGCTGGATGCAGGAAAATGTACCGGGTTCCCCGGTGATTGTTGAAGCGAACCTTAGGGACCTCTATCGTTGGGGGTCTCGTTTCACCATCTACACCGGATTACCCGGGGTGGTGGGTTGGGAATGGCATCAACAACAACAGCGGGCGTTGCTGCCCTCGAGCTGGGTAAGCGACCGCATTACCGAAATCGAGCAGTTCTATACTACGACCGATGTTCAACAAGCTGTTAATTTTCTCAAAAAATATAATGTGAAGTACATCATTTTGGGTCAGCAGGAGCGTGGATTGTACCCTGGCTCTGGGTTGGATAAGTTCGAGACGGCTAACGGCGCTTTATGGAAAGATGTATACCGCGATGGCGCGACGGTGATCTATCAAGTGATCGTGGAATGAATCTCAAAGATGCGAGAGGCATAGCGGCGAAGCAATCGATACCCCAGCATAAGATTCCACAGGGGTTATCCACAAAGTCATAAATGTCATGTCGAGGCATGTCTTGAGAGCAGTGAAGGAGCCGCGAGATATCTAAATCAAGAAAAAAGACCCCTGGCTTCGCTCGGGGTGACAGTCTTCTTTTGGGACAGCCTCTGCTATGACAGAACCATAAACTTTAATTATAATAAATCATGCTTTCTTTCTTCCTTTGGTACATCATTATCTCCCTGGTCGGCTGGTTGAGTTTTCCGATCGCCTTCCGCATGTTGCCGGCATTGCCCAGCCGGGCTTACCCGCTCTGTCGCACCCTGGGTTGGCTGCTCTGGGGCTTTATCTTCTGGATGCTGGCATCATTGGGCATTCTGCACAACGATGCGGGCGCTTTGCTGTTCTCAATGGTGATTTTGGCAGCGGTAAGCCTGTTAGCGTTGCGTCAT
>JBDKUB010000299.1:0-4948 GCA_039679915.1 Anaerolineaceae bacterium | reverse complement strand
CCGGGTGTCTGTAGCAAGGTCAATGGGCGCAACCCACATATCGGCTTATGTAACCGAGGTAAAATGTCGAGTTCCAATTACACCGGATATCTCTACTGATGATCTGATCATAAAAGAAGAATATCTTAAATTTCTCGAAAAGACACGCCTGGATGTCTTGATTCCGAATATCGACCTCGAGGTTACTATCCCAGGTCAATATCCATTGATCGAAGAGCATATCTCAGTTCATCGCTATTTCATGGGAATCGATCAAAAACGTGAAATACCTTATGAAGAAGCAGCCGTCCATTGGTACAACACATTTTATATACCCATAATTCAACAAATTCGAAAAAGCGGTATTTTGCGTCGTTATCCAGGCCGAACCGCCACGGATATGTATGTCTGGCTGGCAGAGCATCGAGCAGCACTTGAAAAAGAGTTGGGCTGGCAAATTTCCACCAGCACTGCTTTCGACCATTTTATCGATAATCTAAAATATAGAAGTGAAAATATCTTCTACGCAGGTTGGCAAAAATTACGCAATGTATTTACGCGAAGTGTAATTTCGGCAGGTCCACCCCCTGGAGAATGGCGCAAAACGATCAGCGAATCACCACTCAAAACAGGGTTGTTCACCGAAATATTAGTCCCTGTAAGTGGAACAGATGAAGGCTGGTTTGCACTCGATCAAGCAATTACAGTAGCTCAAAAAGAATCGGCGATCATTTACGGACTGCATGTCATAACCGACGAAGAAGAAAAAACAGATGATGATAAGCAAACAATCTGTGAGGAATTTAATCATCGTTGTGAACAAGCCGGAATACAGGGCAAATTAGCCATCGCCACGGGTAGTATTGCACAATTAATTAGTGAAAGAGCTCAATTTACAGATTTGGTCATCACCACCCTGGCATTTCCACCGGGACCATTGCCCATCGACCGATTGGAATCCGGCTTCCGAGAGTTAATTCAGCACTGCCCGCGCCCTGTGCTAGCTGTGCCGCAAGTTACGTCACCGTTAAATATGGCATTATTAGCCTATGATGGAAGCCCTAAAGCAAACGAAGCTTTATACATCGCCGCTTATCTTTCTGGTGCATGGAAAATCAACTTGATTGTGTTGAACGTAATCGAAGATGAAAAACGGACTTCTAACGTGCTTTTCGAAGCTGAAACCTATCTCAATAAATCAGGAATCAAAGCCACCTATATAACCAAACGAGGTTCTGTTGCTGACCACGTTATGAATACCGCCAGTGAATATCAATGCGATTTCATTATGATGGGGGGATATGGCAATCACCCGGTTCTAGAAGTAGTCCTTGGCAGTGCAGTCGACCAGGTACTCCGCGAAGCGAATAAACCTGTCCTCATCTGCCGATAGATTTCAATCGATCTCTATTTCTTTATATCCATATGCGTTGATCACATGGGTTTTCCCCACAAGTGTATCGACTGTTTCATCAGGGCGATATACGTGGATATGCCCATGAATATGATAGCGGGGTTGGAATTTCTCGATAAACCAGCGAAAAGCATATATCCCTTGGTGCGGAAGATCGGATTTATCATGAATTCCTGCCGGTGGGGCATGAGTGACAAAAATATCTAGGTATCTTCCATAACGAATGCGGTTTATCAGCAATTTGGGGATTAAGTTGAAAACATTCAACCACATCTCCGATTGCGAGTATTGATACGGTCCCTCACGATATCTTAACGATCCTTCCATTCCCGCCAATATCAATCCGTTGTAATGAACCGATTTGCCATGTAAATTCGTACCACCCGCAATGAATTGATTCTGATAAGAATTATTTGAGGAAAATTCTTTATCATGATTGCCCAATACGTAGAAAAAGGGAACATCTAATGAGCTAACCAGGTATTCATGATATTCATAAGGTAGATCACCACAACTAATCAACAATTTAATATCAAGAAAACGACTTTTTGTATGTTGGCTGTACAACAAAGGAATTACTAAGTCACTTACGGCAAGTAATTTCATATTTTAAACCAAATTCCTTATACCGCTCAAATGCTCAGTTGTCAAATGATATTCAAAACTTTCATTCAAAGGCCTTGAAATAAATAACGCAATGCGTTATAATCAAAATAACGCACTGCGTTATATTCAACCATTTGAATTTTGTATTTAATAATGGAGGTCGAAATGACGACAAAATCTACAAATAAAAGTGAGGCAGAGGAAGGAACTGAAAGACGTCGCTCACTATTCGATATAACCCGCAAAGTGATGCTGGCTAGCATTGGTGCCATGGCAATCGCTCAAGATGAATTGGAAGATTTCATCCAACGATTGGTCGAACGGGGTGAAATCGAAGAAAAAGAAGGAACTAGTTTAATTCATGAGCTAAAAACCAAACAAAAACAAAAAATCGATAAGGGAGAAGAAGAAATTCAAAAACGAGTCAACCAATTATTGAAACACGTCGATATTCCTACGAAATCCGATTTGGAGACATTGAATCAAAAAATATCCAATCTCTCGAAAAAAATCGACGATCTTAAACGAGAACAAAAATAACTAAATTCGACTGATTCAAAAACCTGTTCAATATGCTCCATATAAAAAGGTATTCGAATCGGAAGTTATACAATACCGCAGTAAAAAAATATATCACCCTGGACGAATTAGCCAATTTTATTCGCGATGGCGAGGAAATTGTAGTCATTGATAATGACAGCGGTGAAGATATAACCTCGATTACATTAACCCAGATTATCCTGGAATTTGAAAAAAAACATCCAAATAGATTACCCAATTCGATTCTTGCAGAAATAATAAAATCCCACACAGGGGATTTGAAAACGCTTTATGAATTATTTTTACATTCACCTAATATATTACACACAATCGGTGAACAAGTAACCCATACGATCCCCTCTAAAACAGATTTCGATAATCTTTCATCTCAAGTAGATGAATTATCTGCAAAACTGGATAATCTATTACAACAAAACAAGTGAAGGATAAAAAAAGGGCTGTCCAAAAAATCATAAATGTTACAGTGAGCAAAGCGCAACATCTCATTCCTTGTTGAAACAACCTCTCGCTTCGCTCAAGGTAACATTCTCTTTTGAGACAGCCCTTATTTATTTTAATTTATTACTATTATTGAATTCTTATTTTTTCATTCTTATAGGCTAGGTCTTTGATTTTTCCCATGCCCTCAGTCAAAATTCGATCGAGCTCGTCAGCCGTCTCGGCATAATCTACCAGGTGGCTGCCATAAGGATCGTAAACATCCTTCTTATACCCAATCATTTCGTATAATAGAAAAACTCGGTTAGATACTTCGGGAAACTCCCCCTTGATGGCTTCTTTGTGACCGTGTTCCATGACCAATATTAAATCAAATTCATTAAGATCGAGTTGTTCGATCGGACGAGAAGTGTGATTAGACAAATCGATTTGACGATCCAATAATACTTGTTGCGAATTTACAGAAGCTGCAAGCCCTTCGATAGCCCAAGTACCAGCCGATTCAATTCTCCATTTTGATATTTCATCCCCAATCTTCGATTTGAATAACCCCATTGCCATAGGAGAACGACAAATATTAGCGGTGCAAACGAATAATATAGCCGGCATAAGCGATTATTTTATTGACTATCTACAGCGGATGGAGAGATCGACTCTGGTTCTTGTTCGATCGATCTTTCTTTATTCTTCGATCGATGATTCGATTTGCCTCGTTTTTTCTTCTTCCCTGTTCCATAATAAGCAGAATATGAATGGTAATACCCTTTATACTGGTAGTAGCCATATCTTGATTTGCTTAAATCCACTTCATTCAATACCACCCCTAAGATATTGGCATTCACACGAAAAAGCTGCTCGACCGCTTGAGCTGCTTCAGCTAACTTCGTTACACCGGGTTTCACCACCAACAATACACCATCTGCTCGAGGTGCCAAAACGGACGAGTCGGTCACTGCCATCACAGGCGGTGAGTCGATAATAAGGACATCTGCCTGTTCGCTAATGAAAGAAAGGATTTCTGACATTTTTCCTGAACCAAGCAGCTCCGAGGGATTAGGGGGCTTTTCTCCCGAAGGCAAGATAAATAGATTTTCTATATCGGTTTTTTGCAAAGAGCCATCTAATGAAATGGACGATTGTACAAATAAATTGCTCATTCCAGATCGATTGGGAACATTAAATATCCTATGAACACGCGGACGTCGCAAGTCGGCATCGATCAACACGACCTTTTGCCCACTTTGAGCCAGCACCACTCCCAAATTGGCTGCAACCGTTGTCTTCCCATCTGATGGCGAGGGACTGGTAACCAGTAATGAACGAATAGTATGGTCGACACTGGCATACTGCAAATTTGTTCTAAGTGAGCGAAATGATTCCGCAACCGGATCGCGCGGCTGCTCGATGGTAATCAAATTGCCTTCCTGAGTATCATGTCGTAATATCAAGCCTAATACCGGTAATTTAATTTTTCGAGTGATGTCATCAGGACCTCGAATGGAATCGTCCATCTCTTCGACTAAATACACCGCCCCAACTGTCAGTAAAAATCCCGCGACCATAGCGATGATTGTGTTCAAAATTACTCGAGGGCGGATGGGTTTGATTGGCACCGTGGCTGGATCAACTTGAATCACATTCGAAAAGGAGCTGGCTTCTGCAACGCGAACCTGTTCGTAGCTTTGTAATAACGACGCGTAAGTCTGCCGGTATTGGGTCAGTTCCGCCTCGAGTCGGTTGCGTTCCGATTTATTGTCAGCATTATCAGGTAAAGTAGCCAGAGTATCTTCGGTGGTTTGAATCTGTTGGTCGATACGCGCCAATTGAGCTTCGAGGTTTTCTTTTGAAGCAGCATAACGAGACGCCTGTAAATTACTCGTCTGATCGATAAATACTTTTACCAACTCATTGGCAATATTGGTGGCTCTAATCGCATCTGTATCTTCCACA
>JBDKUB010000548.1:0-3762 GCA_039679915.1 Anaerolineaceae bacterium | reverse complement strand
CCAATGTACCGCGTTGAATGGGTTTCAAACGGCGGGCTTTGGCAACAGCCATCGCCACCAATTGCTTGGCTTTTTGGGTTGCTATCTCAGGATTGCCGCGATGCACCCAGGCATCCTGTTCGCGAATGTTGGTCATTTCGAACAGATGCGGGTTCAACCCAGCCTGGCGAATTGTGTCCTGAAAGAGCGGTTCGTGAGTACGGGGCGTGCAACTGGCTACCACCACGCGGTTCAGCCCCTGCTCGACCACTTTTGAAGTTATTTTTTGTTGGGTATCCTGCGAGCAGGTATAAAGGTTGCGCTCAGCATAAACCACACCCGGCAGGTTTTTGGCGTATTCGACCACCTCGGGTACGTTGACCACCCCACCAATGTTGATACCACAATGGCAAATGAAGACACCAACCTTGGCTTCTTCTTCACTCACATCCCGCTCGGGTGGATATACGGCTTCACGGGTCAAGCTGCCGCGAGCCGGTGCTAATAATGCAGAGGCTTGGGCTGCAGCACAACTGGCTTCGATGACCGTCTCGGGAATATCTTTCGGCTCACTGAAGGCACCGGCGATATAAATGCCCGGGCGATTGCTCTCGGTAGGATGATATAGCGGCGCTTCGGCAAAGCCGTATTCATTCAATTGGATGCCCAAACGCTCTGCCATCTCGACCGTAGCCGGATTGGGTTTGAGCCCTACCGATAAGACAACCAAATCGAATTCTTCTTCATGAGGAATAGGCTTGCCGTCGGCAGCAAATGTAGCATAACTCAAACGCAAGTTGTGGTTTGCGGGAATGTCTTTCACCGCTGAGACCATACTGCGGATATAGCGTACACCTTGCTCGTTCTGCGCCCGATCAATATAGGCATCGAAGCCTTTGCCGAACGCGCGGATATCCATGTAAAATATGGTCGGTTCGATGTTGGCATCGTGCTCACGGGCGATGATTGCTTCTTTGGTAGCATACATGCAGCATACCGAAGAGCAGTAGCCCTGCCCGCAACGGATATCGCGTGAACCAACACATTGAATCCAGGCTATCTTACGCGGATGAGCTTTATCCGAAGGACGCTGTACCACGCCGCCAAATGGGCCCGAAGCGCTCAACATGCGCTCGAATTCCAGGCTGGTAACCACATTGGGATAGCGCCCATAGCCAAACTCGGGTTTGATACTGCCGGGTAATGGTTCAAGGCCGGGAGTCAGCACGATCGAGCCAACATTGAGCTCGATGATCTCTTCCACCTGGTTATGATCGATAGCATTGGCACGGCAGGCAAAGACACACTGCAAACATTCGGAGCATATTCCACAGCTCAGGCAGCGGGAGGCTTCGGCTTTGGCTTGCTCTTCGGTTAGACCGGCATAAACCTCAGCAAAATCCAGCTTACGCTCGGCGGCCGGCCGAGAGCGTATCTCGACCCGCGGCATTTGCCGGTCAGGATCTTCGATGATGCGGTTGTGTATATCATCCGCCTCCAGGGTAACTTTTGGAGGTCGGCTTTGTTTTATAGCTAAATCTTCACCGTTCAGATAGCGGTCGATCGAACGGGCAGCAGTATGGCCGGCAGCAATTGCATTGACAATAAAGGAAGTTCCGGTAACAGCATCGCCGCCAGCGAAAATTCCAGCATAGTTGGTTGCCAGTGTATCCGGGTCTACTTTGGGGAAACGTCCGCGCACCATTTCGACTTTATCTTGCAAACACTGAGTTTCAGGCCGTTGACCGATGGCGAAAATCACCATATCAGCAGGAATGACCTCTTCGGAATTGGGAATTTCGTCGAAATCCGGACGCCCATCGATGAAACCGCGGAAATTCACTTGTACGGTGCGCACTCCGCTCACCTGTCCGTTCTGCGAGGTAACTTCTTTGAAGGTGCGGGATGGGAAAACTTCGATACCCTCTTCTTGGGCATCGCGCACTTCCCAATCGTGGGCAGGCATTTGCGTGCGGCTTTCCAGGCAAGACATCCCTACCCAAGCCGCGCCCAAACGGACGGCGCTCATGGCGGCATCGATGGCTACATTGCCGCCCCCTAAGACCAGCACGCGTTTGCCGCGCACAGGATGGTTCAAATTACGAGATTCACCCAGGCTCACCTGGCGTAAGAAATCGGTCGCCATGGAAACCTGAGGTAGATCAGTGCCTGGGATGGGCAGCTTGACGCCCTCGTGAGCCCCAACAGCAACGAACACCGAATCGTAGCCCTGTTGCAATAACCCGGGCACATCCTCGATGCGGTTGTTCAGCTTCAATTCGACACCTTCGGCTAGAATTTCATCGACTTCGCGCTGCACCAAGTCATAGGGCATTCGGTATTCAGGCACGCCCACCCGCATCATACCCCCGGCAACGGGCAACGCTTCGTATACTGTAACAGAATGCCCCTTGCGCGCTAAATCCAGAGCGCAGGTCAACCCAGCCGGTCCCGAACCTACCACGGCAACCTTCTTGTTGGTTGGATTCACGGTTGCCTGTGGTCGACGAACGCTCTCAGCCGACAACTGACCGCTGTCCACCTGGGCTTTGACCCAATCGGCAACGAAGCGTTTCAATGCCATGATATTGACCGGCGTATCGCCTTCGTTGCGCGAACAAGCTTCTTCGCAGCGGTGGTTGCACACCCGTCCGCATACAGAAGGAAAAGGATTGTCCTCTTTAATGGTACGGTAAGCGTCAGCAAAACGTCCTTCGCGAATTAATGCAATGTAACCCTGCGCCCGCTGATTGATGGGACAGGCATCTCGGCAAGGGGCAACGCCTAACTTTTCGATAGCGAAGGCATTAGGGATAGCCTGGGGGTAGGGTTTGTAGACGGCTTTCCGCAATGAAAGCCCCCCATTGAACTGATCGGAGCGCGATACCGGGCAGGCGTTGGCGCAGTCACCGCAGCCGGTACAGGCGTCGATATTGATATAGCGAGGGTGCTGGCGAATTTTGACTTTGAAATCTCCCGGTTCGCCGCTGATTTCTTCGATGTCGGCGGTGGTGAGGATATCGATGTTCAAATGCCGACCTACCTCTACCAACTTGGGCGACATGATGCACATGGCGCAGTCATTGGTGGGGAAGGTTTTGTCCAATTGCGCCATTGTTCCGCCAATGGCTGGTGAATGCTCGAGCAGGTATACTTTCATGCCCGATTCAGCCAAGTCGAGGGAAGCTTGCATCCCGCCGATCCCAGCCCCGACCACTAATACTGAACCTGTTGTTTTCTTTTCTTTTTCATCCATAGTATTTTTATAAGAAACCCAAAAAAAAGTAAGCCGTGAATTTATTAATAATTTCCTTTGAACTCTGGTTTATTTATATTTATCGGATTGATAACTTTCTTTGATTCAAGATTTGTCTTCTCGAAATATTCTATGTTATTTGACATAAAATATTTTTATGAGGAAACCAGGAAATTTGGAAGCCAGGAATTTTTTTATTATTCTTGTTTCTTGATTTCCGGTTTTGCCTCTTTTTTATTCATTGGATTGATAATTCTCTTCTTTGATTCAAGTTTCGTCTTCTCGAAATATTCTATGATAATTGACACATTATTTTTTATGAGGAAACCAGGAATTTTGGAAGCCAGGAATTTTTATTATTAGTCTTGTTTCTTGATTTCCGGTTTTGCCTCTTTTTTATTCATGAATTGATAATTCTCTTCTTTGATTCAAGTTTCGTCTTCTCGAAATATTCTATGTTATTTGACATAAAATTTTTTTATGAGGAAACCAGGAATTTTTTTATTATTCTTGTTTCTTGATTTCTG
>JBDKUB010000008.1:0-6475 GCA_039679915.1 Anaerolineaceae bacterium | reverse complement strand
GCAGGCGTCGGCATAACCTTCTGCATGAGGTAAATCAAAGCGCCTTACTAAAGCCGCTGGTCCGCCCTCTAACAACGCCTTAACGATGAGGTGTGCCTCAGGATCATAAGTTTGGCAAATATCCTTCAATTTTTTGGAATGGATATTCCCAATGATGATACCCTGGCAGATGTGTAAATATCCAAAGGGGTCCAAATGAACCCGGCCTGGTTCGATCAGGTCTTCACCCGGACATTCACAAAAATTTTCCCAGGGCTGTCTCCCTGTTTTATCGATTAGATTGACTGCCGCCCTGCCGCGGAACATAACACTCGATTCTCCAGGGGGTAGCATTCCTTTCGGCTCATTAAGACAGGTATCACAACTCCCTTGCAGTGGTGAGATGACGATCATATCCAGAGGCACCTTGAGCGTTTTAGCCACCTCTTCGGAGAATTTTGCCTGCTCACTGATGAAATCATCGTAATGATATAAGTCTGTGCTAACCGACAACGAATTCAAGCACCCAGAAATAGGCTGCAACGCTGCCAGGGCGTCTTCTTGACTGGTAGCCCAATAGCCGTTGGATACGATCCCTACTTCAAATCCCATTTGGCTGGCAAGCTGCACCGCTTTCAACAGGGTGGCGTAATATAAAAAAGGTTCACCGCCCTCGAAATAGATGCTCTCAATCGTACCGGTCTCTTTGGCTTGTTGTAAAGCATCGCGTATATCTGCTATTGTCATCACGCCACTCTGCCATGGACTCCCCCACACGAAACAGTGGTCGCACTCGAAATTACATGTATAAGTGAGTAAAAAATGCAAGCCGGTTAATTTCATGGGTATTTCTTCGCAATCCTTCCGACTCTTGTTATATTCTTGCACTGATTTACGATCAATAAATATAAAATCCGCGTCCGGTCTTCCTGCCTAGATGACCTGCATCCACCATTTTACGCAGCAAATATGCCGGGCGATATTTGTCGTCACCTAAATCTCGTTGTAGAACTTCCATCACGGATAAAACCACGTCCAAGCCGACCAAATCACATAACGTCAACGGTCCCATGGGATGGTTCATTCCCAGTTTCATCACCGTGTCGATCGATTCGGGTGTGCCCACGCCTTCCTGCAATGCAAAGATAGCTTCATTGATCATTGGGCATAAGATTCGGTTAGAAATAAACCCGGGTGAATCTTTGGCTTCTACCGGTTCTTTACCCATTCTCCGACAAACCTCCAATATCGTTTGGCAGGTGTCATCCGAGGTCATAAATCCACGCACCACTTCTACCAGACGCATGACTGGGACTGGGTTCATAAAATGCATTCCAATGACTTTGTCCGGGCGGCGCGTGACAGTCGCAATTTTCGTTATGCTAATCGATGAGGTATTGGTTGCTAATATAATCTCCGGGCGAGCCAGTCGGTCTAAATCGCTGAAAATCGCTTGCTTGATTTCCCGGTCTTCCGGCCCGGCTTCGATCACCAGGTCCGCATCGTCGACCGTCGCCAGATTGGTCGCACACTGGATGGATAACGCCCTTTCTTTCTGCGCTTCATCGATCAAGCCTTTGCTCAGTAATTTTTCCACCGAATTGCGAATGGTTGCTTTTGCTTTATCCAGTTGTTCGTGAACAACATCCATCATTGTGACGCTATAACCGGCTGTAGCTGCCACCTGAGCAATCCCATTGCCCATCACCCCTGCGCCTACCACAAAAATATGGTGAATTTCCATCTCATTCCCCTTTCTAAATTACCTCGATCGCCATAGCCACTGCTTCTGCGCCGCCCAAACATAAAGAGACCAAGCCTCTTTTTAGATTCCGATCTTTCAAGGCATAAATCAAAGTAGTGAGGACGCGAGCTCCGCTGGCGCCAATGGGATGGCCTAATGCGATTGCGCCGCCATAGATATTGACCTTTGTCCAATCCCAGCCAAAATCTTTTAGTGCATACCCATCTGCCAGAATTTGTGCAGCAAAAGCTTCGTTTAGCTCGATCAAATCGACATCCGACATCGTCCATCCGACTTTATCTAAGAGAAGGGGAATTACTTTAGCGGGGGCAATGAACAGATAACGTGGCTCCACGGCTACCTGAGCATAACCGATAATGCGAGCCAATGGTTCAGCATTCAGAGAGCGAGCTTTACTGGCTGAAGCCACGACCAGTGCTGCCGCGCCGTCGTTCAGACCCGGCGCATTGCCAGCCGTCACACGTCCATCCTTCTGAAATGATGGCTTCAATTTAGAAAGTATTTCTTGGGAGGTATCCCGCCTGGGTGTCTCATCCGTGTCGAACAATTTCGTTTGTCCTTTACCAGCAGGAACTTCGACGGGGATGATCTCAGCTATAAATTTCCCGGCATCGATGGCTTGAATTGCTTTCATCTGGCTCGCCAATGCAAATTCATCCATTGCTTCACGGGTCACCTGATATTCTTTGGCGATAAATTCTGCCGAATCACCCATTGCCCAATTTTCGAAGGGGTCCCATAAGCCATCATTCAATAAAGCATCGATCAATCGGCCGTGTCCGAAACGCAGCTCATTATTGCGTCCCTCCACCAGGAACGGCGCCCTGCTCATGCTCTCCATTCCGCCCGCCACATATAAACTGCCGTCGCCTGCATGGATCGCTTGAGCTGCCAGCATCACCGATTTTAATCCAGAACCGCAAACCTTATTGATCGTTGTTGCACCGACACTGGAAGGTAACCCGGCAAAAATTGCGGCTTGCCGGGCTGGATTTTGTCCTAATCCAGCCGATACAACATTTCCCATGATGACTTCATCGATCTCTGCTTTATTTTTTACCCCCGCTCTCTCTACGGCTTCTTTTACGACGATGGCTCCTAATTTCGGAGCAGGAATCGTTGCGAGACTGCCTTGGAACTTCCCCATCGGTGTTCGAACCGCACTTAGCAAAAAGCTTTCGTCGGATCCTTCAAACATCGCAACCTCTCCTTTCACCAACTTTCTTTTATTTTACGGTGAGTCTCCTCCAATGATTCGGGCAATACCCTCGTGTGCGCCAGGGAGGACATAAAATTTGTATCGCCTTCCCAACGCGGCACGATATGCATATGAACATGATCGGCAATGCCGGCGCCAGCCGCTTCACCGATATTCATTCCCACATTGAAGCCCTCAGGTTGATATACTTTTTGTAATACCTTGATGGCATGATTAACCAGTTCCATCATCTCTGCCCGTGTTTCGCCCGATAATTCATCAAGAGATGACACGTGCTCACAAGGCACTACCATGAGATGTCCGCTTGTATAAGGGTAGCGGTTGAGTATGACAAAAGAGTGTTCGCACCTAACTACCACATAAGGTTCTGCACATTCACTATTATCGAGAGCAGCACACAAAGGACAACAATTATCTTTTTTATGATTTTGAATATAAGCCATACGCCACGGGGACCATAGATAATTCATAGTTAATTCATTTTAACAAATAATTAGATATCATGGAATAGTTGACATCCATTTTGTTGGGGTGTATCCTTTATCTACTCACCCGACAGTTTTAATCGTATGTCATTGCGAGGGGCGTTTTTTGCCCCGAAGCAAACTTTAAATCATAGAAAATGATATGTTTTAGAAAGATTGCTTCATTCGCTTCGCTCTTTCGCAATGACAACTTTCAAACTGTCAGGTAGTTAGTTCTTTATTGACGCTATTTATAATTTTATCAAAATGAATCAACTTCCTCTATTTGAACTACCTACCTGGACGGTCACCAATCTAACCCGCTATTTGCGGGAATTGATCGAAGAAGATCATCTTCTGCGCGATCTGTGGGTACTGGGAGAAGTTTCCAACATTTCACGTCCTTCCTCGGGACATTTATATTTCACGATCAAAGACAGCACCGCTTCACTGCGCTGTGTGATGTGGCGCAGTACGGTCGCCCAACAAAAATGGCTGCCCAAGGAAGGTGATAGTCTGGAAGTCCATGGTTATATCGGCGTCTATGAAATGGGTGGCGTTTATCAGCTTTATGCCGATGAATGGCGACCCATCGGTGAGGGAGCTCTATATCAGGAATTTTTACGCTTAAAAGCCCGGCTGGAAGCAGAAGGCATTTTTTCTCCCGAACGCAAACGTTCCATTCCTGCTTTGCCAAAGCGGATTGGTATTGTTACTTCACCCAGCGGCGCAGCTCTTAGGGATATTCTGAACACCATTCGCCGCCGGTTTCCCTTGGTAGAAGTGGTGATTTCTCCTACCCCGGTTCAGGGGGTGGAAGCACCGGCAGGAATCGTCTCAGCATTGGAAAAAATCGAGCGGCTTGCAAAACCGGATGTGATCATCCTGGCTCGGGGGGGTGGTTCGATCGAGGATTTGTGGGCATTCAATGACGAACAGGTGGCAAGAGCGATTGTGGCTACGACTGCTCCGGTGGTCACCGGAATCGGCCACGAGACTGATTTCACCATTGCCGATTTTGCCGCTGATTTGCGGGCACCCACTCCCACGGCGGCAGCCGAGCTGGTAACTCCCAATATGACAGATCTACTGGCATATCTGGCAACCCAACAAAACAACCTTAATAAAGAAATATCGTATTATTTAACAAACCTGAAAAGCACTTATCATAATCTCTCTCACCGGTTGGTATTGCATTCGCCGCAGGGAGAAATTCGCAGCCAACAACAATATTTGGATGAATTGATCCGTCGCGTCAATGCTTCTATGGCTTATACATTACGCTTGCAGCGCATGCAACTCGATGGATTACAGCAGAGATTGGTATCGCTGAATCCGCAAGCCATCTTGGAACGCGGCTATGCCATTATCACCAAAACGGATGGACGGGTGGTTATGAGAGCAGACCAGGTAACATTGAATGAATATCTGGATGTTAGAGTTGGCAAAGGCAGTTTTGGAGTAAAAGTTACCAACCAATCGAAGAATAAGGAAAAATAGAATATGGTAAAAAATACGCCATCTCCCCCTAACAAGATTGAAGAACTCTCCTTCGAAAAAGCAATAACTGAATTAGAATCTATTGTAGCGGAGCTCGAATCGGAAAGCCATTCCCTCGATGAATCGCTCGCATTATACGAACGTGGGCAATTATTGGCAAAACATTGTGCTGCTTTGCTCGAGAAGGCAGAACTTCAAGTAAAACAGCTATCCGAAGAGAACTTGATTCCTTTTGAGGCTGAGGAACAATAGCAAGCTGCCATGTTGATCGAGCTTATCCATAATCGTATTTTAATCGCCGGTTTACTAGGATGGGGTCTGTCGCAAACCATCAAGGTACCCCTCGAATATTTACGTACTCACGAATGGGATTGGTCATTGCTATTTCACGCCGGAGGTATGCCCAGCTCGCATTCGGCGCTGGTGATCGCCATTGCCTATGCTGCGGCATTATATGAAGGCTTTGATTCACCAATTTTCGCTTTATCGGTCGCTGTGGCGATGATTGTGATTTACGACGCTACCGGCGTCCGCAGGCAGGCAGGGAAACATGCCGAATTGATCAACGCCATAATCGACAGTTTCGCCAGCGGCCACCCATTGAAAGGGGAAACTCTCCGAGAAGTATTAGGGCATACTCCGATCGAAGCACTCGGCGGAATAGTGCTGGGGATGCTTTCAGCTCAATGCCTTTGGACGATTTGGCGGTAACCGCTGAATATCAGGAGCGGATTAATTTCTTAGTCGCCCACTTCAATCCAACCTGAAGTTCAGGTATTTTCATCAACCAACCCGTTATCCCATACACCCCCAATCCCAATAGAATGCCACCTCCTGCAACGAACCAGGCAGGCATGTTGCCGAATTGGTATATCCATAAACCAATGACCGCTGCCATGATCAGAGTAGCTACGGCAGCCAGGGAAAAACCATTGAATAGATGGCGCCCGTGAATGCCCCCTAACCGTCGGTTCATGAAAACAATTAGACCCACCATTTCGAGAGCCGTTGCTAACGAATTGGCTAAAGCCAAACCACCATGTGGTGCCCAACCGATTCTGTTGAATAATCCCGAAAAAATAAAACTGAATAGAATGTTGAGCGACATTGCGACCGCTCCGACCATGACCGGTGTAATTGTGTCATGAAGAGCATAAAAAGCGCGTGCCAAAATCTCCACCACGCAATGTCCTACCAAGCCGGCTGCGTACCACAATAATGCCCAAGCCACAAGCTGTGTCGAATGCTCATCGAATTCACCTCGCTGATATAACAAGGTTATGATCGGTTTGCGAAGCAGAATCAACCCTACCGAAGCCGGCAGGGAAAGCAATAGCACCCCGCGCAGGCTGGCTGCCAGTGAGGCGCGGAATTCATCGATTTTACCTAACGCATGTTGCGACGCCAAAGTGGGCATCGCTGCAATGGCAATGGATTGTGCAATGGCTGCTTGCGGCATCAGCATCAATGTGAAAGCGGTTACGATGCCAGTCACGCTGCCCTCCGGTTGTGATGAAGCCAGGCGGGTATTCACCCAAAAATTCAACT
>JBDKUB010000410.1:0-6353 GCA_039679915.1 Anaerolineaceae bacterium | reverse complement strand
AATAATTCAAATTCGGGCAGACAAAATGTGTTTTGGGTATCCACAATTAATAAAGCAATCCTTGAGTCATCCATAGCCGCTGGTTTAATATGCTGCTTTTCTGCCCAAATGGTTGCTACCTCTGCTCGTTGCGAATAGGGTACCCGCCAAACGCTGGCAATCTTAGCCGGGTCGTAATGCGGGGGCAGCTCAAGCGTGAATTCAAGCTCCTTTTTGGTTATCATTTCAGCTCGATTTTATACCTCTCTTATTCTCTATAAAAGTCGAAGAATCGACATAATTGAACATGTTATAATCGCGCAGACATTTAATCAGATAATTCTGATATTCGTCAACCTTAGAATTAATCGACAAATCGAATATATCATACTATGTATAAATCAACCCAAAAATCCATCGAAAAACAAATCAATCAGATATTAATGCAGAATGGACTACCTGAACAAGATGAGTTCATTTGGAATGCCCTTCCATTTAGCGGTGTATCGGGGACATCCACCTCATTCTATCAATATGCTGCTCAATTAGCACGACAAAATAAAAATGGTATCATTGGCACTTCCTCCTCTCTTTTACAGGCTGCGGATATCTCAAAATTAATTAAAGATCATATCGATCTTCCCCCTTTATTTTCCAAAGTCGAAGCCGCAAAGGGGTATTTGAATTTCTTTTATTCGGAAGATCAACTATTCAAACAAGTGGTGGATGAAGTCCTTACTCAAGGGGACAAATTCGGCTGGGGAGAAAACAAAAACCAACGCATCCTGGTCGAATTTTCCCAACCCAACACCCATAAGGCTTTCCATGTCGGTCACTTGCGCAATGTGGTCATTGGAGATTCCATATGTAATATCTTAGAAGCAGCCGGGTACGAAGTCATCCGAGCTAACTATATTAATGACACGGGACTGCATGTCATCAAATGGTTGTGGAATTATCGAAAATACCATATGGGTGAATGTCCTGGTCAGGATAAAACACGTTGGATGGGTGATCTATACGCTGAAGCCAATCATCGTTTAGAAGAAAATCCTGAAGCAGAAAACGAAGTCCGTGCCTTGTTTGCCCGCTGGGATCAACGGGATGAGGAGATAATGGCGCTATGGCGCGAATCGCGCCAATGGTCACTGGAAGGCTTCGACCAAATCTACGATATGCTTGGAGTGCACTTCGATCATGTCTTCTATGACCACGAATTGGAAAAGCCCGGTCAAAAATTGGTCGAAGAGCTCATCCAAAAAGGAATCGCTATCGACGAACGCCCACAAGGACCGGTGATCATCCGCCTGGATGATCTTCTGGGTCTCGAAAAAGAGACCTACCGGGTGTTGGTCATTCTCCGCTCGGATGGCACCTCATTATATTCAACCAAAGATTTACCCCTGGCAATCGCGAAATTCGAAAAATTCAACCCCGACCGCTCGGTTTACGTTATCGATGTGCGCCAGTCACTCTACCTGCAACAAATCTTCAAAACCCTGGCTATCATGGGCCATCCCGATTGGTCTGAGCGCTGCTATCATCTTAGCTATGAAATTGTCAATCTGCCCGGAAATGTAACCATCGCCTCACGGGAGGGGACTGTAGTGCTGTTGGAAGATCTGGTGCGTGAGGCTGAAACCCGTGCTTTGGAAATTGTAAAGGAAAAAAATCCGGAATTGAGCCTCGAAGCCATGCAGAATGTAGCTCATATCGTTGCGCTGGGCTCCATCAAATACCCCATGTTGGCGCGAGACAACAACAAAATCGTTACCTTCGATTGGAAAAGCGCGTTGGATTTCAACGGTCAGGCAGCCCCATACATTCAATATGCCCACGTGCGTGCAAACAGCATCTTGCGCCGCATGGAAGGGGACTTACCCGAATCGATCACCCCGAGTTATCCCCTCGAGCCAAGTGAAGTGCAATTGATCGATTGGATTTCCCGCTTGCCGTCTGAAGTGCAGAGGGCAGCCGAAGAATTCAAACCATTGCATATCACCAATCTGGCTTACGAATTAGCGCGTTCCTTCAATGATTTTTATATGCAATGCCCGGTGCTCAAAGCAGAACCTCCTGTGAGGGCAGCCAGGCTGCGCCTGGTTGCCGCTGCCCGGCAAGCCATTGCCAATGCCTTGACGCTCTTGGGTATCCAGGCACCTCAGGTTATGTGATATTATCTATGTCGATGTAACCCTTCTTTGATGATCTCTTATAAAACATCATATCAATGCCTATTGAAATAAAGAATGAAACCCAATCAATCGTAAAAAGGAGAAAAAAACCACAGCCTATGAATGCTACTCGTATTATCATTATGGGCGCCGCCGGGCGCGATTTTCATAACTTCAATGTGTTCTTTAGGGATAATCCAGATTATGAAGTAGTTGCTTTCACTGCAACCCAGATTCCCAACATCGAAGGACGTATTTATCCTCCTGAGCTTGCGGGACAACTATACCCTAAAGGCATCCCGATATATCCCGAATCCGACCTGACCGAACTGGTGCATAAACATAAAGTCGATCAGGTCGTTTTCGCTTATAGCGATGTTTTCCATCAAGATGTAATGCACAAAGCTTCCATAGCTTTAGCAGCCGGTGCCGATTTCTTGATGATGGGAACCGCTCGCACCCAGGTTAAATCCACCAAACCGGTGGTAGCCATTTGTGCCGTACGCACCGGCAGCGGTAAGAGTCAAACCACCCGGCGTGTGTCTAAAATATTGATAGACATGGGCTTCAAAGTAGCAGCTATCCGTCACCCTATGCCCTATGGCGACCTGGTGAAGCAAGCTGTTCAGCGTTATTCCAGCTACGACGATTTGGATAAACATGAATGCACCATCGAGGAACGCGAAGAATATGAACCCCATCTGGATAACGGGGTGATCGTTTACGCAGGCGTGGATTACGAGCGCATTTTGCGCCAAGCCGAGCAGGAAGTGGATATCATCCTGTGGGATGGCGGAAATAACGACTTATCATTCTATACCCCCGATTTGTTAATCGTCGTCGCCGACCCGCACCGCCCCGGTCACGAATTGTTATATCATCCGGGAGAAACCAACGCCCGAACTGCCGATGTCTTCGTAATCAATAAAGTGGATACAGCGAACGCTGCCGATGTCATCACCGTGCGTAATAACCTGAACGCTATCAACCCCCATGCACAGATCATCGAAGCTGCTTCCCCCTTATTTGTGGATGATCCTGAATCTATCCGCGGCAAACGTGTTCTGGTCGTGGAAGATGGTCCGACAACCACCCATGGTGAGATGGGATATGGCGCTGGCTTTGTAGCAGCCAAACGCTTTGGCGCGGCAGAAATCATCGACCCGCGCCCCTTTGCAGTCGGTACTATCAAAGAAACTTTTGCTAAATACCCCAAAACCGGCGCTGTATTACCTGCTATGGGTTATAGTGACAAGCAAACGCGAGAGCTGGAATTGACCATCAACGGTTCCGATGCCGAGCTGGTGATTATCGGCACCCCGATTGATCTATCCCGCGTCGTAAAAATCAGAAAGCCTTATCAACGGGTGCGCTATGAATTACAAGAAATCGGCCAGCCAACCCTCGAAGATATCCTAAAGGCTAAGTTCAAAAAATAGCCAATACCGAGCATGATAAGGTATGATATGTGACATGATTCTTGATTTTGGATTTTCCTGATCTGTTTTGACCTCACCCTCACTGGGGCTGTCCAAAAAGTCATATATGTCATGTCGAGCGAAGCGAGACATCTTAGTTTACATATGAAAAGACCTCTCGCTTTGCTCGAGGTGACAGCCTTCTTTTAGGACAACCCCACCGGGCAGGTTTGGGAAATGAAAGAATTAAATCATCGAATCAGTCTCGACAACTCACACCTCACTTTTCAATAACTCTTATTCACGAATTCCCTAATTACCCATGCCCCCCTTGCTCACCTGGGAAACCAAAAGACAGCCGCCTCCAATCGATGGTTCATTGCAAATTGAAAGTATTGTGTTTCCTCAGGGGGCAGGTTATTCCCCCTCACCCTCATATGATGATTATCCCGACCGCTTGATATATGGGGATAATTTAGGGGTAATGTCGGCATTGCTGCCTATATATGAAGGACGCATTCCTCTCATCTATGCCGACCCTCCCTTCTTTTCGAACCGGCATTATCCGGCTCGTATAGGCAGGGACGAAGATTCCCGCCACCCCAAAGAATGGCAGTTAGCCGAAGGGTATACCGATCACTGGCAAGATATCGATGCTTACCTTGACATGCTCTACCCGCGCCTGGTGCTGATGTATCGATTACTATCTCCCAACGGAACACTCTATTTGCACCTCGACTATCATGCTAATGCTTATGCCAGGCTTATCCTGGACGAAATTTTTGGTGCGGATAATTTCCTAAACGAAATTATTTGGGTCTATCACGGACCATCCCCTATTCGCAGCGCTTTCAATCGGAAACACGATACCATCCTTGTGTACACGAAGAGTTCGGATTATATTTTCAATGTCGATGCCGTTCGTCAACCCTATGATCCAACCACAATAAAAACATTCGCATCTTCAGCCAAAGCCGGCTTTGGGAAAATCCCCGATCTTGATCGGGGTAAAGTCCCGGAAGATTGGTGGTATTTTCCGGTGGTAGCCCGCCTGCATAACGAACGCACGGGTTATCCTACTCAAAAACCGGCTGCGTTATTGGAGAGAATCATCCTGGCATCCTCCAACCCGGGAGATATCGTAGCCGATTTCTTCTGCGGTTCCGGTACTACCCCGGCGGCAGCGGCTTGTCTGGGACGTCATTTTATTGCTAATGATGTAACCTGGCGCGCCATTCATACTACCAAAAATAGATTAGTATCTGAGACAAATATTCCCTTCGTTTATCAGACTTTCACTTCTGGAGATAAACAGGATATAGAAAGGCAAGAGAATATCCCCATCAAACCGGAATTGGCAGCCATGGTCACCCGTAAGAGCGATGTCATAGAAATCGATCCAATTTTGCTGCCCTCGTTAGATTTTTGGGAGGTGGGAATTTATACGTCAGATAAAATTTTTCACAGTGTTAGACAAGCCACTCGACCACTAAAGCGCAAAACGATATTACCTCGCTTGACCATCCCCGAGGAGCTCAGTGGACAACCCATTGTCGTGCGCATGGTGCTGGTTAACGAAGAGCAAACTCAGATATTCATCCCGTAATTCATCTGATATGGATCGGCCTTAGCTGAATGGATACTCCCTATATATCCAGCCGATATCCCACGCCGCGCAGCGTCTTTATGAATTTCGGATTCCGTGGATCTTCCTCGATAGCCTGGCGCAGCCAGTTGATATGAGTATCCAATGAGCGAGTGTCACCGGTGTAATCGGTGCTCCATGCTTCTCGGAACAAAACATTACGCTCGATCACAACCCCAGGTTGGCGCATAAAAATTTGCAGGATTTGAGCTAAACGGGGTGTCAAACGTGCTTCTCTTCCCTGGCAGCGCACCCGTCTGCGTTCCATGTCCAATCGGATAGGACCTACACGTAGCACATTATTCCCATCCCCGGCAATCAATGGCTTGATCCGATTATGTAATTTTCGCTCGGTGAAAGGTAAAGTTAATACTACATTTGCACATACGTCCTCGGGTGGCGGATTATCATCACTAGCGATGAGTACAATGGGAATTCCATTCATCATTTCCCGAAGTGACCGGCAGATGCGTTTTCCCGTAGAATGCAGCGATGCAGCATTCAAGATTACCAGGTCGGGATCGATGATCGATAATCGTTTTAGAGCCTCTGCTCCCGTGGCAACAATTTCAATATCGTAGCCTTTTTTCCGTAAACCGGGTATAAATGACGAACTTTCCGCCCGTTTTCCTTCGATCCATAAAATTCTGGTCATCCTCATATACCTTCTAAACCAAGCTATCCCGACAATTCAACCTGCCCCCCATTCAATAATGGGAGAATTCCACAAACGATAGACACATCGTATTCTATCTTTTACTTTTATCAATGTTTAGTAGAAATTCACTTCTTGTTTTCTACTTATTCATCTACCAATAAATCTATCCACCTTTAACAAAAAAATTATATCCTCAATCTTAAATATTATCAATTGAATTTCATCCTGACTTTAATAATATCTTAAATATTAATTTTAAGTTTATGCTGCATATGTGACCATCAAGTTTGGATCTGTCCTAAAAGAAGGTTGTCACCCCAAGTAAAGTGAGGGTCTTTTCAATTATATTTATTAAAACCAACTTTGCACTTTTTTTAAATTGGAATCACAAGCCATTCGAGCAAGCGAAATCTGTGATCATATTGGAGAACTTATCTGGTATGTCCATACACCAGACCCTAAAGGTTTTCTCACCCTTC
>JBDKUB010000262.1:0-9013 GCA_039679915.1 Anaerolineaceae bacterium | reverse complement strand
GAGTATCTATCGAAACATCTTCTATTCGGGATTACCCAACAGGATCTTTAACGGCAACCTTTATTGGTTTTTTGGGACCTATTCCCGCTAATCAAGAAGAATATTATGAATCTCAGGGATTGGTCGCGAATCGGGATAAAGTCGGTTACGCTGGCTTGGAGTTGCAATACCAGGATTTATTAGGCGGTGTAAATGGGACTCGACTGGTAGAGGTCGATGTGGCGGGCAAAACAATCCGCGATCTTGAGCCACCAGTTGCAGCATTGCCAGGACAAAGTTTGAAATTGACGATCGACACGCGGTTGCAGCAAGCGGCTACGTCTATTCTCGACCGTGAGATTAATTTTTGGAATACATACTTGAATACGATCCGCTCGACCAGCGGCGTGACTATTGCCATGAATCCCAAGACGGGAGAAATACTAGCAATGGTGTCTTACCCCACCTACGAAAATAATCGGATGGCGCGCTTGATCCCTGCCTATTATTATGAGCAATTAATTCAAGATCCAGCCAATCCGCTGCTAAACCATGCAGTAGGCGATAACTTACCGGCAGGGTCGGTATTTAAAATATCAACGGCTGTTGGGGCTTTGAATGAAGGTGTTGTCACTCCCGATCAGGTTTTATCGACCCCTCCCGAACTCGTTATTACCGAAAAATACTATGCCAACGATCCGGGCAAAGAACGGAGTTTTCCTGATTGGAACCCGGCTGGATTTGGACATCTGGATTTCTTAGGTGGAATTGCCAATTCCAGTAACGTCTATTTCTATAAGTTGGGGGGAGGGTATAAGGATGAAGTCCCCGAAGGATTGGGGATATGTCGTCTGGGTACCTATGCGCGTGCATTAGGATATGGTGATTATCCAGGGATTGGATTACCCGATGAAGAAAAAGGTTTAATACCTGATCCGAAATGGAAACGGATAACCCACGGTGAAGGTTGGTCTACCGGTGATACATACATTTCAAGTGTAGGCCAAGGGTATGTGCTTGCAACACCCTTGCAGGTATTGATGTCTGCGGCAACTATCGCAAACGACGGGAAATTAATGCAGCCAACGTTGATTCGAGAAATTTTGGATTCTGATGGAAACGTCGTTCAACCTTTCGAACCCAAGGTGAAATGGGATATCACTAAAGATAACTTAATCCAGGAATATTACGATACCACCGTTCGGGGTTGTGAACCTATCGAAGGAAAAACGAAGAATGTCGAAGAATGGGTGGTAAAGAAAGTTCAAGAAGGAATGCGCCAGGCAGTTATTCAGGGTACATTAGCCAAGGAATTTTCACAGGTAGATATTGCTGCGGCTGGGAAAACCGGTACAGCGGAATATTGTGACAAGTATGCCAATGCAAAAAATCTATGTATTCCTGGCAGTTGGCCATCTCATGCTTGGACTGTTGCGTATGCCCCTTATGAGGATCCTGAGATTGCAGTAGTAGCGTTTGTATATAATGGCGGTGAGGGCGCAAGCGTTGCGGCGCCTATCGTGCGTCAGGTAATCCAAGCCTATTTTGAACTCAAAACTATCGATATTACCTTAGAAACACCGTAGTCGTTCATGCTATAATCTTACGAATACGATAGTTTTATTAGGAATCTTCCTGGGAGCGTGTTATTGGTGGAAAGTAACATTGAATTGGCGGTAAAACCAAAGGTTCAAATAAAGGGGATAGGTGAAGGCTTGCTTATTATCCTGGGGGAGGGCAATTGGCAGGATTTGCATGATTTCTTATTGGAACAAATCGATCAGCAGGCTGAATTTTTAAGAGGCGCACGCATAGCTTTGGATGTTGGGAATCAAGTATTGAAGGCAGTGGATCTAGGTCAATTGCGCAGCCAGCTTTTAGATCGCGAGATAACCTTATGGGCTGTGATTAGCAATTCACCAACTACTGAACAAACAGCACAAACTCTTGGAATGGCAACCCGCATCGAAAAAGTTAAACCGGAGCATGTCGAACCGCCAGCTTCTGGTGCCACTCACATGGGCGAGCAAGCCATTCTGCTTCATCGGACTTTAAGATCGGGTTTTAGCATCCATTTTCCGGGGCATGTAGTGGTGATTGGGGATGTTAATCCTGGCGCAGAAATCATCGCTGGCGGTAATATCATCGTATGGGGAAGATTGAGAGGCATGGTGCATGCTGGAGCCGAAGGTAATGTGAACGCGATTGTATGTGCTTTGGACTTGATGCCTACCCAATTACGGATTGCTAATCAAATATCCATGTCTCCGAAGGAAAGAAAGAAAGCTTTGCCAGAGATAGTTCGATTACTAAATGGTGAAGTAGTAGCTGAATCATGGAATCCAAAATGATCTTGGTGAATCATAGGATGGAATTATGCCGGGAAAAGTCGTAACAATTACATCAGGAAAAGGGGGCGTAGGAAAAACGACAGCTACTGCCAACCTGGGAGCTGCTTTGGCTGCCGAAGGTAAGAAAGTCGTTTGTATCGATGCAGATATCGGCTTAAGAAATTTGGATGTTGTTCTGGGGTTGGAAAATCGCATTGTTTACGATTTGGTCGATTTGATCGAAGGACGCTGCCGTTCGAGGCAAGCATTGATTCGCGATAAACGCTTACCGGAGTTATTTCTGATTCCTGCTGCCCAAACACGAGATAAGAGTGCAGTTTCTCCCAGCGACATGACGCGTCTTTGCGACGACCTGCGCGGTGAATTCGATTGGATTCTGATCGATTCGCCAGCCGGCATTGAGCGTGGCTTTCGAAATGCTATCGCTCCCACAGACATCGCAGTGGTAATCACCAATCCGGAGGTGGCAGCGGTAAGAGACGCCGACCGGATTATTGGATTGATCGAAGCGGAAGAAAAAGGTCCGGCGCGTTTATTGATCAACCGCATCAAACCCGGAATGGTAAAACGGGGTGAGATGCTTTCACCCGATGATGTATTGGAACTCCTGGCAGTCGAATTAATCGGAATGGTGCCTGAAGACGAAGTGGTAATCACCAGCACCAACCGCGGTACGCCTGTAGTATTGGATGGTAAGAGCAAAGCTGGGCAGGCTTTTCGCAATATTGCCAAGCGTTTACAGGGTGAGAAAATTCCTTTTTTACCACTCGAAGAAGAAAGCGGTTTTTTTGGAAAAATTTCAAAATTGATCCGAACAGGAGGGAATTAAATGAGTGGCTTTTTTGAACAACTTTTCCACCGTGATACCAGCGCTTATCAGGCAAAAGAGCGGATGAAGCTTGTCTTGATCAACGATCGAATCAATATGAGCTCTAGTGCCCTTGATAACTTAAAAACCGAGATTATCGGAGTTATCTCGAGGCATGTCGAAATCGACCAGGATGCAGTCCGAATTGAGATGAAGCAAGATGGAAGGCAGCAGCGTTTAATTGCTGATATCCCATTGAAATCTTCGCGGCGGAAGAGCGTCGGATAACGAATCATGAAGACCCTCAATTGGCGTAATTTCGATTTCTTGCTTCTAGGAGCGGTAGCGGTGCTGACTATCTTTGGCATCACGATGATCCGTTCAGCAGTGGCAGGAAATATCGAGCTATTGGAGTTAAATCTGGTAGGACGCCAATCGATTTTTGCTTTAGCCGGTTTTGTGGTAATCATCATTGTTTCGATGATCGATTATCATTTCTGGGCATCTATTAGCCGGACAATATATATCGTTATGGTGATATTCCTGGCTATTTTATTCGCTGTCGGGGCTGTGTTATTCGGTTCGGCGCGCTGGTTCGACACCGGCGTAATCTTGATTCAGCCCTCCGAACTAGCAAAAATCGTGGTCATTCTTGTGTTGGCGAATTTTTTCAGCGTTCATAAATCTGAAATCCATGATCTGCGCGTGGTTGGAAAAAGTTTATTATTTACCTTGGGAATCGTTATCTGGATTCTTTTGCAGCCAAACCTGAGTACATCGATTGTTATTTTTGTTCTTTGGTTTGCGATGCTGTGGGTAAGTGGATTACAACTTAAGCATTTATTTGCATTCATTGGGGTGGGCATATTAGCGCCATTTGTCAGTTTTCCCTTTTTGGTGGATTACCAGAAACGCCGCATATTGAATTTTGTATTTCCCGATTTGGAAGCGAGACATGGCGATATTTATAATATTCAACAAGCCTTGATTAGCATTGGGTCGGGCGGTTTATTTGGTCAAGGTTATGGACATGGCTCTCAAGTCCAGTTGAGATTTTTAAAAGTACGCCATTCGGATTTTATATTTTCAGCCATCGCTGAAGAATTTGGATTTATTGGCAGTGTTTTTGTGCTGCTTTTACTCTTATTTGTCATTATGCGTTGTTTGCGGGCTGCCCGTTTAGCGAAAGATACCTATGGGGCGTTAGTTGCATTTGGTGTTGCAGTATTAATAGCGTTTCAAACGATTGTGAATATCGGTGTGAATTTAAATCTAATGCCGGCTACCGGATTAACCATGCCATTCATCAGTTATGGAGGTAGTTCTTTACTGTCCATGTTGTTAGGTATTGGTCTGGTGGAAAGCGTCGTTTTACGGCATAAAACCCTGGAATTCTAATATAGGAGCATTATGGTTACATCAACAAAACCCATCCGGGTGCGCTTTGCGCCATCTCCAACTGGACGATTACATTTAGGAGGAGCTCGCACAGCTTTATATGATTATTTATTAGCACGCCAAATGGGAGGAAGTTTCATACTTCGCATCGAAGATATCGATCTAAAGCGATTTGTACCGGGGGCAGAAGAAGAGATAGTGGCAGGATTGCGCTGGTTAGGTTTGGAGTGGGACGAAGGTCCTGATGTGGGTGGACCTTATGGGCCATATCGACAATCGGAAAGAAAAGAAATTTATCAGGAGTATGCAAAACGGCTAATCGATCAGGGGCAGGCTTATTATTGTTTCTGCACGCCTCAGCGCTTGGCACTCGTTCGTGAAGAACAACAACGCCTGAAATTACCTCAGCGCTACGACGGCACCTGCCGGCAATTAGCTGCTGATGAAGCAGCTAGAAGAGTTGCCGACGGCGAGCCGCATGTCATCCGTTTCAAAACTCCACAAGAAGGCCATATTACCATTCATGATCATTTACGAGGGGATATCGTCGTTGAAAATAAGTCGATAGATGATTATATTCTCGTTCGCACAGATGGATTTGCTTTGTATCATTTAGCAGCCATGGTAGATGACCATCTAATGAAAATATCCCACGTAATCCGAGGCGCAGAATGGCTGTCCACTTTTCCTTTGCACGCTCACATCGTGCGCGCTTTCGGTTGGGAGGAACCAGTATGGGTACATCTCTCGCTATTTCTAAAGCCCAGCGGTAAGGGTAAGATGAGCAAACGCGAATCGGCAGAATTAATGAAAGATGGCTACTCCATTTTTATCAATGACTTACAAGGGCTAGGATATATTCCCGAAGCTGTCTTGAATTGGATTGCTTTGATGGGTTGGAGCTACGACGATCATACCGAGTTTTTTACCAAGAAAGACCTGATCGAAAAATTCAGTCTTGACCGATTGAATCCTGCCCCGGCAGCAATCAACTTTACAAAATTTGATCATTTCAATGGGCTGCATATTCGAAATTTGTCAATCGAGGATTTGTGTCAAAGGGTTAAACCATTTTTTGTTAAGGCCGGATATCAGGTGGATGATAAGGTTTTATTATCCATTATCCCTATTATCCAACCCAGGATTGCCACATTGGATGAAGCGCCATCTGTGGCAGGATTTTTCTTCGAGGAGACAGTAAATCCTAATCCTGCAGAGCTGGTCGGCTCAAAAATGACGGTCGAGGAATCGATTAAAGCGCTGCGTGCTGCTTATGAATTAATAGCCAGCCTTCCTCGCATCGATACGGATACCGCGGAAATTCCTTTGCGCATTCTAGCTGACCAATTGCACCTCAAACCCGGACAGCTATTTGGCATGATCCGGGTTGCAGTAACAGGGAAAACCATTAGTCCCCCGCTAATCGAGACTATGGCAATCATCGGGAAAGAAAAGGTGTTAATGAGGATTTTGAAAAGCATAAATCTTTTGGAAAACATGAAGTGAAAAAATTGACGTTCACCGCCCAACATGGTAAAATCCTGGCACGAACCTACTGGGGGTTCGTCTAGTGGTAGGACAGCGGACTCTGGATCCGTATGCCGAGGTTCGAATCCTCGACCCCCAGCCTGATAATAAAAATAGCACCTGTTGCAGAGGTGCTATTTTATTTACTTTTTTTGAGCCTGTTCGATTTTTGCCCAGGTATCTCTTAGAGATACTGTTTGGTTGAACACCAATTTCTCCGGCTTCGAATCGACCGAATCGACACAGAAGTAGCCCTGACGTTCGAATTGGAAGCGATCGCCAGAAGCTGCATTATGTAGAAATGGTTCTAGTTGGCAGTGAGTCAACACCTCTAATGAAGAGGGATTGAGGAAATGCTTAAAATCCGTTCCATCTTTTGAATCGGCCGGGTTAGCTTTCAGGAAGAGCCGGTCATAAAGGCGTACCTCAGCATCGATGGCATGTTTGGCAGATACCCAGTGGATGGTGCTTTTGATCTTGCGCCCATCGGGTGTGTTACCGCCTTGGGTTGCAGGATCATAGGTACAATGGACTTCAGTCACTTCACCCGTTTCTTCATCTTTGATAAAACCTACACACTTGATCACATAAGCATACCTTAACCGCACCTCGTTACCTGGGTATAAGCGGAAATAGCCTTTGGGTGGAATTTGGCGGAAATCATCCCGTTCGATATATAAGACCTTGGAGAAGGGTACTTTGCGAGTACCCATGGAAGGGTTTTCGGGATTGTTGATGCAATCCATATATTCGACTTGATCATCCGGATAATTATCCAGGATCAATTTAAGAGGTCGCAAGGCTGCCATGGCGCGTTGAGCATGCTTATTTAAGTCTTCGCGGATGCAGTATTCCAGCAATGCAATATCGACGATGCTGTCATTTTTAGCCACGCCAATCCGCTCGCAAAACATACGAATGGCTTCGGGTGTGTATCCCCGCCGACGCAATCCTGAAAGGGTAGGCATACGCGGGTCATCCCACCCGTTAACATGTTTTTCATTAACCAATTGGAGCAATTTTCGCTTACTCAATACGGTGTAATTTAAATTAAGGCGGGCAAATTCGATTTGTTGGGGGTGATAAACTTCCAATTCATCCAAAACCCAATCATAAAGCGGACGGTGATCTTCGAATTCCAGGGTGCAAATCGAATGCGTGATGCCTTCGATAGAGTCAGACAGGCAATGCGTATAGTCATACATTGGGTAGATACACCATTTATCCCCTGTCCGGTGATGGCTTTCGTGTTTGATGCGGTAGATGACCGGGTCGCGCATATTCAGATTCGGGGAAGCCATGTCGATTTTTGCTCGCAGCACTTTGGCGCCATCGGGAAATTCACCGGCGCGCATGCGTTGGAATAAATCCAGGTTTTCTTCGATGTTGCGATTGCGGTAAGGGCTTTCTTTTCCCGGCTGGGTTAGCGTACCGCGATACTCCCGAATTTCATCAGCGGTCAAATCATCTACATAGGCTTTACCTTTTTTTACGAGTTGGATTGCATAGTCATAGAGCTGATCGAAATAATCTGAAGCAAAGAATAAACGATCCTCCCAGTTTGCACCCATCCAGCGGACATCTTCGATGATCGATTCTACATATTCGGTTTCTTCTTTGCTGGGGTTGGTATCATCGAAACGAAGATTGAATTTTCCACCATACTCACTCGCGATGCCGTAATTGAGCACAATGGATTTTGCATGTCCAATATGTAGATAGCCATTGGGTTCTGGAGGAAAACGCGTATGCACACGACCCCCGAATCGGCCGGACTCTATGTGCTGATCAATAATTTCGCGAATAAAATCTTTTGAAGGCGCTGGAATATTCGTTACCATTGGATTATTTCATCCTATTTAATGAGCCAAGATATCAGGATTATAAAATACGAGGATTGATTTATCAATAGGTGATGACATATGTCAATTGCGCGGTCACGCGATTTTAGGCATAATTTCTTTTGGTGTAGTTGATACTTCTAAACGGTGCGATTATATTTATATCGAATTGAGGTAACAGCCCTAAAATAGTAATAAAATATTCAGAGGAATACCCTTATACTATAAAAGGAGTGAGTAATGACTGCAACAATAATCGATGGGAAAGTTTTGGCGCAACAGGTGCGCCAGCAGGCTGCTGAGGATGTCGCTAAGTTAAAAGAAAAGGGATTGCGTGTCCCCGGTTTAGCAACGGTATTGGTGGGTGACAATCCTGCTTCAAAAGTATATGTTAGCTCGAAACAAAAAGCTTGCGCGGAAGCGGGCATTGAATCTTTTGGACACACACTACCCGCGACGGCTACCCAGGAAGAAGTCGAAGGATTGGTAAGGGAATTGAATGCTGATCCTCGAGTGGATGGCATTTTGGTGCAATTGCCATTACCAAGCCACCTGGATGAGGAAGATGTCCTGAAATCAATTAGCATCGAAAAAGATGTCGATGGATTCCATCCAATCAATATCGGCAGGTTAGCGCAAAAAGGGCGCGATCCATTATTCGTTCCTTGCACTCCATATGGCTGTATTTATATGCTTAAACTCATTGGCACCAAGCTGGAAGGGTGCAACGCAGTGGTATTAGGCCGATCGAATATTGTAGGTATGCCGGTGGCATTGTTATTAGTGCGCGAAAATGCAACGGTCACTATATGCCACTCACGCAGCAAAGATTTGCCCGGAATCTGCCGCCAGGCTGATGTGTTGATTGCTGCAGTGGGTAAGGCACAAATGGTGCGCGGCGATTGGGTCAAACCCGGCGCAGTGGTGATCGATGTAGGAATCAACCGAATTGAGGATCCCACACATCCTAAAGGGTCGCGATTGGTCGGTGATGTTATGTTCGATGAGGTCAAAGAAGTTGCCAGCGCTATCACTCCTGTCCCTGGCGGGGTTGGTCCAATGACAATCGCTATGCTGATGCGCAACACGGTTCATTCTGCCAAGATGGC
>JBDKUB010000414.1:0-4238 GCA_039679915.1 Anaerolineaceae bacterium | reverse complement strand
TATTATCGGAATATTTCGGCGAGTGGCTGAACGAAAGGAAATCTTCTCTATGAGCCATGAACGATGCCGCGATTTATTAGGGTCATTATCGGATTACGTCGATGGCGACCTGGAAGAAACGATATGCCACGAAATCGAGCAGCATCTGGCAGATTGTGAGAATTGCCGGGTTGTAGTCGATACCTTACGAAAAACGATCTCCCTTTACCGTGAAGAGGCGCTGCAAACCAAAGCGCCGGAAGATGTTCACCAACGGCTATACAAGCGTTTGCATTTAGATGATTTTCTAACCCAATAACGGGAGAAAATCAAGTCACTATTCAAGGTAAAGATATTCATTTCACCTAAAAATTTCACTCATTCCTCGATCCGACGTGGTGATAACTATGATAATACAGCAATCAAATTCAGAAGAATCCATAATTGATGATGATAACTCGTGTTCCGACCAATCCATATTTCATGACCACCGCGGCGATTTATGTCCCGCATGTGGAAATGGACGTCTTGACTATGATGGATTGCTCAACCTTAGCTGTCCTTTATGTGGATATGTCTATCCAGCCAGTGGCAGCTTTACATGATGACTTTTAATTTACCCCGGCGGGGTAATATTAGAGGTATTCGGTAAAGGATATCCGAGAATCATAATTGTCATGCTGAGGATAGTGTTATATCATAATTGAGTAATAATAAGATCTTATGCCGGGTTTTATTATTCACGAATATTCGGGAAAAATGCTGATCTAACTAACCATGGTTTTCATTCAATAAGGAGCTGGTTATGGAAGCAAAAGTAACTTGGAAAAGTCGAATGTCCTTTGAAGGTGCGGCAGAGAGCGGTTTTAGTGTGCCGCTCGGAGCAGATTCTTCCGTGGGAGGCGATAATGATGGTCTAACTCCCATGGAATTAATAGCCATTGGGTTGGCGGGCTGCACGGCTATGGATGTTATTTCTATACTGAAAAAGAAACATATGGATGTAACCAATTTCGAGGTGCGAGCACATCTCGATAACGCCGATGAACATCCCAGGGTATTTACGCATGCCACGCTCAATTATGTGGTCAGCGGGCATGCAGTTGAGGAAAGCGCGCTGGTGCGGGCAATCGAATTATCCGCCACACGCTATTGCCCGGCACAAGCCATGTTGAGCAAAGCTTTTCCGATTGCTTTGGAATATGAAATTTACGAAGAACATGAAAATGGTGAGCGTCATCTAGTGAAACAGGGAAAATATTTACCTGGGTCCCAATGATAACTAAAAATATATCAAGCCTTGTCCTGATGTCAAAAAGGGAGCAGTTAACCTTCTAAAGTATCGTGATCGGGCAGGATGATCTCCGCATCACGGATGACCCTGAAAAAGTAAGCGCAGGCGCTGCTGATAGCAGCCAGGCTGCCGAATATCACAAAAATGAGCGCCATCCCTCTGCCCGGTCCAACACCGACAAGCCAGCTAAAAGAACTGGCTAAGGCACCGCCTTCTTTCATAGCCGGCTCGAAAAGATGATCGGCTAGGGGACCGGCTATCAGCAAGGCGAGTGGGTTTACGAACCAGGCAATCAGTCGGCGGATGGCAAAAACGCGCCCTTGTACATCCGGTTCTACCTTTGATTGCCAGATAGATTGGTTCGAAGCGTTTACCATGATAGAAAAAAACATGGAGACGAAATTCGCTATAACCCAAATGGGAAGATTACGACCGGCTCCCAACACTACAAAAGCCAGGCTGGAAAAAACCCAGCCTAGAAGGACCCCATGTACACGCCGTTTAGGACCTCCCCAGGCACTCATGACCAGTCCTCCCACTACACCGCCGATGGCGCCGGCTGAATTAACGCTGGCTAGCATCATCTCATTATTTTGCGTGGACGCCAGGATCATCGGCGATAGAATCGACACAGGAATACTGAAGAAAAAATTACCTATCAAAAAAACCAACTGCAAACCTAATAGACTCGGTCGTTCCAATATATAGCGGAAGCCAAACACCGATTCTGACCAGAGATTACCGCGGCTTTTTTGACCTTCGATGGTTGTTTTTGGTTGAGGGATAAAAACAATCAGCAAGGTACCAATGGCAATCAGAAATGTGATGATGTCGATTATTAGAATCCCTTTTAAACCGATGATTCCCAATAAAGCCCCAGCCAACAGCGGACCTAGAACGCCTGAGGCTGAATCTGCCAGCCCCATCATCCCGTTTGCGCGCCCGAATTGCTCTTTGGGCAGCATGGTACTGATAGCAGCGGAATATGCCGGCCATTGAAAGGTCTGAAAGATCCCCTGGATAAAGCAGGTTAAGTATAAATGCCAGATTTGTAGATAACCGCCAATGACCATTATCAGGATAAAAATAGAGGTCAAACCCGAAATGAGGTCGCTGAGAATCATTAAGAATTTGCGGTTATAACGGTCGACTATAGCACCGGCAATAGGGCTGAAGATCAGCATAGGGGTGACGAAGAAAAAACCTACTAAGGTCAGCGCCGTGGCAGAGCCGGTTTTTTCGAATGCCCAAATGGTCAAACCGAAACCGGTCATGGTGGTTCCTAGCAGTGAAATAATCTGCCCGATCCAGACCAGGATAAAGCCGAACATGCCGGTGAAACGTTGATGTGTGGGCGTCATTTAATTCTCTATGGTTGAAACAGGCGGGTTGATAAGAAGTGCTATTTTGGAGATTGTATCTCCGGTATATGAATTAATATTGGGATGAAGTCTCATTTGGGGCTGGCTTCGATGAAGCTTGCTGCGTTGGGATTTTCTCTCGCAATAATCGTGGTGGTTAATTTAGTGAGCGTACCCTGGTATGCTTTGCTGCCATTTTTAGGTGTCCAACCCTCCAGGTTAAAAGCCAAAACCGAATCAGCCAGTATCCATTCTCCATTATATTTTCTGGCAATATGGATGTGAGTGCCGGTGGCTGTTCCGCCCTCGCAAGAAGGATGGCCGATCCTGTCACCTGTATTCAATTGAACTCCAAGGGGGACTCTACCGTCGGTGGCAACATGCAGGTAGAAAATATTCCAACCGGTACGTTCATCACCATCGCCATCCAAATCTAGGACGACAATTCCGGTTTCGGAACGGGCAACCACCCCCGGTGCTACTGCCGTCACCCAATGGTCACTCCAGACACAGCCTGGACTATTCGAAGGAGGGGCAAAATCCAGGGCAGCAAAAGGCGCTCCGCTTCCATATGCGGTGTGGGGACCGCCGGTATATGCCCAGGGGGCGCCGGAGAGAAAAGGCAAGCTGAGGTCTGGTTGCTGTAAACTACCGGAGATATGATCTAGCGCTTGTTCCCAGGGGTTGCCAAAATACTCTTGATAAGTGGCAGCTAACCCTTGAGGGTTGATCGCTTGCTGATATTCTTCGTAAGTCAGCAGATGGTTATAGTAATAATGTAATGCAACCGTGGCAGCATTTTGCCAAGGGTCGAATTGTTCGATTCGGTTGTCATCGAATTCTATCGATAGCAAGTCTCCGGAACGCCAGCCATAGAAGCCATTATTCAATGTGTTGGCAGTCCAGATAAGCTGCTGGTAAAGCCCTTTGCGCGCCACGGATCGATATCCCAAAGGATAGATACTGTCTTGTTCTGATAAATACGGCTGGGTCAAAGCTCCTGATTTGTACTCCAGAAGAGCTATCAACAACATGGGGCTCACACTGTAATTTTGGGCAACATAATCGACAATTTCAGCACCGTTGCGCATCATGCCGCCGGCGTATTCCTGATAAATACGCAACCATCCGTTATATTGTGAAACGAACTCCTCGGTATTGAAATTGACCTGGGCGGGTCCATTTACGAACAAACTATCCGGGATAATGCGATAGGCGCTGCCCCAAAAAGGTACGTAGTAAATAGGAATCTTCATTGGCATTCCAGGCGGCATGGTCGTTGCCGATTGAGGAATGATGGGATTGGCTTCCATGATTTCTTCGACCGATGTATTGAAGCGGGCTGCTAGAGCTGGCAGCGTATCCCCGGTTTGGGCTGTGTAATCCACCAATTCCCCCGGTATATATACCGGTCGAGTTGGAGAGGGGTTGGGTTGAGGCGCTTCCAAAGTTTGGGTAGGCTGCTCGAAAATCAATAGCGTCTCATCCTGTGAAGCAGAGGCTTGGTTTGGATTGGCTAGTTTTGGAAAATTACAACCGCTTAATAGAATTACCAGACTGCATAAAAATAAGGGGAACCTTTCGAAATTAAAGCCCTGATTAAT
>JBDKUB010000043.1:0-3624 GCA_039679915.1 Anaerolineaceae bacterium | reverse complement strand
GCGAGTCAAGGGTAGGGAAATTAGATTTGCAGTGGTAGAATAATGGAGAAGAACTTTAATTGCCATCTTTTAAGCGGCATGTTCGAACCTGCCAGCCATGCTTGCATGCATCTTCCGGGCAAGAACTTGCCGATTTCTTATATCTCCCAGCGGTGATATGTCATCACTGCATTGAAAACTATAAATCTGAGGTGAATCGATGGGCTTAAAACCTGACCACTGGATCCGCAAAATGGTGTTGGAACATAATATGATCGAACCTTTCGCCGATAGCCAGGTTCGAAATGGTGTCATTTCCTACGGTGTTTCGTCGTACGGCTATGATATCCGCGTTGCTGATGAATTTAAAATTTTCACTAACGTCTATTCGGCGGTGGTCGATCCTAAGCACTTCAATCCGCAATCGATGGTGGATTTCAAGGGCGATATCTGCGTCATCCCGCCCAATTCATTTGCTTTAGCGCGCACGATCGAATATTTCCGCATCCCGCGCAATGTATTGACGATCTGTTTGGGAAAGAGCACCTACGCTCGCTGCGGGATCATCGTCAACGTAACCCCTTTCGAACCGGAGTGGGAAGGATTCGTAACCCTGGAAATTTCCAACACCACCCCGCTGCCTGCCCGCATCTACGCTAATGAGGGTATCGCTCAGGTATTGTTCTTCGAAGCCGACGAGATTTGCGATGTTTCCTATGCCGACAAAAAAGGAAAATATCAGAGGCAGCAAGCGATTGTTTTGCCCAAGTTATAAACCTAAGTAGAAATTATGTTAGATTTTTCCAGTCGTGTAAAACACCTTGAAATGGAAGGTGCATATGTGGTCATGGCGCATGCCCAGAGGTTGGAAGCCCAGGGAAAGATATCGTTCACCTGGAGATTGGACAGCCTGATTTCAAAACATTCCCGCATATCAGCATATCGGCTGTGGGAACGATAGCTGCCGGGTATACACGGTATAGCCCATCAGCCGGGATAACGCCCCTGCGTGAAGCAGTAACCAAAGATGCAGGTGAAAGGCGCGGCGTTTCTTTCAATCCCAAACGGGTTGTGGTCGGTCCGGGTGCCAAACCGGGGTTGTTTTTTTCGACTCTAGCGCTGGTTCAGCCAGGTGATGAAGTGATCTATCCCGACCCGGGATTTCCAAGCTATGCTGCGACCATCGGCGTAGCGGGCGGTAAACCGGTTCCAGTGCCGCTCAAGGAAGAGAATGATTTTTCCTTCGACCTTAACGAGTTTGACCGCTTGATCAACGCTAAAACCCGCCTTATCATTCTTAACTCGCCCAGCAATCCCACCGGGGGGATTATGTCGCTCAGCGATTTGGAACATATTGCTACGGCTGCCAAGAAAAATAATACTTGGGTAATTTCCGATGAAGTGTATTCTCGCCTTATTTATTAATAAAACGACCTCTAGCTTCGCTCGGGGTGACAAATTTCTTTTTTGACAGCCCCACTGCAATTCTTTAAGATATCCCTCGCTCAATCCTACGCATACACCCAGCATTTGAATAAATCCCATCTCCTAAACCCGGTTGCCGGGATGGGTTAATCTGCTTATAATCAGCTTCATGTGAAACTAAACAAGGAGCTTTATAGCATGATTCGCAAAAACTTCGAAATAATACTGCCCGCCCTGCTGATGATTGGTTTGATAGGGGCGCTCACTGGCTGTTCTTCATCCCCTACCAGCTCGCCTTCTCCTGAGGCAACCAACCCTCCTGCAAACGCGCCGCAAGAATTGCCTACGCTGGTAAGTACACCTACCGACAGTTTTTCATTCATATCGACACCTGCAATCAATACAACGCCGGAGGCAGCCTCCACGCCATCCTATGATTGGTGCAAATCGGTAAAAACGCGCCTGGCACAAGATGATGAAATTAAAATGGATACCCCGCCAGAAGATGAAACTTTTGGCGCTTTCGTATGCTTGTTGGAAATAGTTAGCTCAACTGATACGGATTACCCAACCCAGGCTATCGTGGTAAAGATCGGCTTGGTCGATAATGCAGGAACCGTTCACCCTTACAAAGCGGTCATTGGCGGCTTGATTTATAAGAATCCGTCGGCGGCGCCCTTCGAATATCCTAAATGCGCCTCACAGACCACAGAATTTTATAGCCTGGATGAATATCTTGCCTATTTACAGACTTTTATGAATCCGGCTGAACCTAAAGAATTCCCCGTGTTGCTTCTGTCCAAAGCTGGGTTGAAATATCATTGGCCTCCCGAAGCCTCGATGATCAACAATTATAGCGAAACACACTTGCTGATCAAAAGTGCCCTGGAAAGCGGCAGCGGTTTTCCCGAAGCGCCAGCAGAATACCAGGTCTTCATTTTGCCCGGTGTAGAAGAATGTAAATAATCTTGCGGTAAAAATCAATGGGCTTGCACATTCCACCTGCGTTGCGCCACCGGCGTTTTTTCCTCTTGTGGCTGGGATTGATCATTTCGCTGGCAGGATCGCAGATGCAGGTTTGGGCTTTATTCTGGCATATTCGCACCCTCACACCTCATCCCATCGCCCTGGGAGGGGTGGGATTGGCACGGATTATTCCGATTATCCTGTTTTCTTTGATCGGCGGAGCAGTTGCCGATTCCCTCAACCGCCGAAAGCTAATGTTCTTGACCCAAACCGTATTGGCTTTGGTTGCTGTAAGCCTGGCTGTGCTCACTTTTAACGGCAGAATCACATTATGGCACATCTATCTATTGACTGCTATACAAGCCACGGCAACAGCCTTCGATGGGCCGGCGCGTCAATCGTTGGTGCCGAACCTGGTGCCTGCCCGAGACCTGCCAAATGCTTTCAGCCTCAATTCGATTGCCTCGCAAGTGGGCGCGATCCTCGGTCCGGCAGCCAGCGGCTTTGTGATTGCTCAATGGGGGCAGGCGTATACCTATCTGATCAATGCCGTGTCATTTTTGGCGGTCATTCTGGCGCTGATATTGATGGGTAACGTGCCTCAACAGGCAGATATTAATCGGGTGAGTGGGGTGAATCTGCCGGTCATACGCGAAGGAATAGATTTCATAATTCATCACCCGATGATTTTTTCGACCATGCTGCTGGATTTTTTCGCCACGTTTTTTTCTTCTGCCAACACACTTTTACCTATTTATACACGGGATGTCCTGCATGTGGGGGTCATCGAATATGGCTGGCTTTCGGCTGCCCAATCCGTCGGTGCGGTAACGGCGGGATTGATCATCTCCCAGCTCAGGGAAGTGCGTCATCAGGGTCCGGTTTTTATCACTTCCCTGGTCATTTTTGGGCTGGCAACTATCCTATTCGGCTCAGCCCGCCTGGTCTGGCTAGCGTTTTTATCGCTGACACTCATCGGTGCCGCGGATGCGGTTAACACCATTATCCGCAACACCATCCGCCAGTTGCAGACCCCGGATTATATCCGGGGACGTATGGTGAGCATCAATCAAATATTCTTTATGGGCGGGCCGCAATTGGGTGAGGTAGAATCTGGCGTGGTCGCCCAGCTTATTGGAGCGCCCCTTGCAATAATCAGCGGCGGCATTGGCTGCCTCATCGCTGTCGCCTGGACGGTAAAGCGCTGGCCGTTCTTGCTAAGATATAATGGGGACGAACCGATTGTGGCAGGGA
>JBDKUB010000377.1:0-5441 GCA_039679915.1 Anaerolineaceae bacterium | reverse complement strand
TTGGGGCAAGTCCATTCGAGCTCAACATAACCTAAGGTTTTTTTTGTCATTGATCTTTTTACCCTTCGAGCTTTTTAATCTTTTTTCTTCTTTTCGCCCTCACCAATACCCAACGGAACCCATTTTTTCTCATCTTTCAAACGATGCTGCATTCCTTGACGATCATGCACTTCATCGAAGTTATTCGGCTTGATGAACATGGACTCTCCATCCAATAAACCAAATACTCCTGTTTGTCCTGGTTCTGGGCGCTTTTCTAATTTAAAGGTCGCTGCATCAGAAGGTACATAATCGGTCGGTTCTTCATAAGTGGTAATAAAACCCTCATAATTTCGCAAGACGATCTTATGGTCCGACATGCTCAACATGTAATTAGGCTGAAGCGGAATCTTTCCACCGCCACCGGGAGCATCGACGATGAATTGCGGAACGGCAAACCCCGATGTATGGCCGCGTAAACCCTCGATGATTTCAATCCCCTTGGCAACCGGAGTCCGAAAGTGACCGGCGCCTTCTACTAAATCACATTGATACAGATAATAGGGTCTCACGCGGATACGCACCAAATCTTGCACCAACTGCCTTTGTATATGCACATTATCATTGACCCCAGCCAATAATACAGACTGATTCCCCAACGGGATGCCCGCCCGAGTTAACCGGTCGCAAGCTTGTTCCAACTCGGCAGAAATTTCGTTGGAATGATTGACGTGAATATTCATCCAAAGCGGGTGATATTTTTGCAGCATATCGGTTAATTCATCCGTTATACGCATGGGAAGAAACACCGGAACACGGCTGCCAATTCGCAAAACCTCGATATGAGGAATTTCCCGCAAGCGGCTGAGAATCTCTTCCAGAATTTTTGGGGCTAATACCAACGGGTCGCCTCCAGACAAGAGTACATCTCTGATCTGAGGGGTACGTTTCAGGTAATCGATTTGCATTTCAAATTCGGAACGCGAAAAGGTTGCCGCCGGGTCCCCCACAATCCGCGAGCGGGTGCAATAGCGGCAATAAGTAGCGCATTGGGTGGTAACCAGCATCAATGCCCGGTCAGGGTAGCGATGAACCAGTCCTGGTACCGGGGAATGGCGGTCTTCCGCTAACGAATCTTCCATCATAGCCGTAAAAGGCACCATTTCTTTGGCAGTGGGTACCACCTGCTTCCGAATGGGATCATTCGGATCATCAGGATCGATCAGCGAGATAAAATAGGGAGTAATATCGACTCGAAATAAATGCGCTGATGATAACGCTTTTCGCTCGTCTTCGGTCAAAGGGAAGACTTTTTCGAATTCTTCGATGGTGTTAATGCGATGGCTGAGCTGCCACCGCCAATTACTCCACTGTTCATCCGGTACATCAGCATATGCCGGGGCTCGTTTTGAAATAAAAGGTCTTTTTGCCATGTTGATCTCCTACTTTATTTTATCAATGAATCGTTGTCTTGCAATTTCCTCATAATGAAAATGCACACAAAATACATTATGGACTCAATAATATTTCCTGACTGGTAAGATGTATTATATTTGAAAATCCGTCTTCCGATTGCCAAACCGTCAATAAAGCTGGGGTTATTTCGGTGACCGTATATGGCACATCGATGACAAATGATCCATATCCGCTGGTATCGGGTTGGGTTAAAGAGCAAACTCGTTTACCAACCACTTTTCCATCTTGCCCTACCAATTGGATCATGATAAATTCATCGCCATCTGGATGGGCTCTACCGCTGACCACCAGTGAATCACCCTGAATCAAGGTTCTTGGAGCCGGTTGTTGAATGAATATGGGTTGGCGCAAATCGAGAGAGGGGATAAGGTCAGAATCTCCAACTGATATCAAAATGAGTGGAAGCGAATTGAGCGCCGTCATTCTACCGTATTCATCCTCAACACTGATCGATAATCGTGCCGATTCTGCGGCACCGGGAATTTCAAAATTCAACTTCAAAGATAAGACCGCTTCTCCATAGCGATTGACATAAGGAAGCGAAACAATTTGGCGTACCAGTATTCGTTTATCTTCTCCAATTAGTTCGACTTTCACCCTCTGTAAATACCCCGGCTTTAATATCGCATAAACGGGGATAGGAGATGCAACCCGTGAGAGATGACCGGGCGTCCGAATTTCGATCTCGGCTTCGGGGATCACCAATGGCTCACCCGATATATTCGGTGAAGGTGGCGAGATGTTGAGAGAAGTGTCCTCTGACAGCGATAATGTAGGCGACGCTATCGATGGTGTCGGCAATGCTTCAGAAGGAGTAATCATTGCCTGGATCAATTGGGGCGTATTTGTAGATGCATTCACAACCAGGGGCGGATATAAAGTTTTTCCTGCTTCTAAGGTCATTGCGACGGCAGTAGGTAAATATTCGGTTGGCATAGGTGTTGGCATACCGGATTTCGATGGGGCATTACAACTGGTAAGAAATAGCAGCAGAAATCCGCTGAGAGTTTTTCTAACATATGATAGAGCAAGACTACATATTTGGGGCTGCCGAGCAGCCCCAAATATTTTCTTGTTTTCTAGTTTTTTTTCATCAACCCGTTTTTTGCAAAACCACATCATTGAGAGTCACTCCGCGGCATATTTTTGAATGATTTCTTGTAATGTTTGTAAACGGAGAGGTTTTTCCAGGTACATTTGGGCACCGGCTGACTTCGCTTCATCGACCGAATCCAACACCGGGCTGGCTGATAAAACCATGATCGGGATATTTGCAGTGGCTGGCTCTTCTTTCAATTTCGAAATAATCTGCAAACCATCCATATCGGGTAATCGCATATCGGTAAAGATTATATCCGGCGTCTGCTCTATAGCGGTTAATAATCCTTCCTTACCAGTGGCTGCCATGAATGCCTGATGTCCAAAAACGCCCACGGCTTTCATCAGGGTTTCCAAGGTGAAAGGATCATCATCGATAAATAAAATTCTGGCCATGTTCACCTCCACCAAACCGATAGATTATCATCCGTTGCAGACCACATGGTTTGCTTGTGCGCTAGATTCCGTAAATATCTTGATATTTATTTCTTAGGTAACGCATATAAGGTGCTGGGTCGATCTTAGAACCGGTTATTTTTTGGACCAGTTCCTGAGCGTCGAACTTTCCGCCGTGGCGATGTACTTTTTCACGCAGCCATGCCAACAAAGCGCCAAAATCGCCTCTCCTGAATTGATCATCAAGATTGGGTATATCTTTGTTTATGCATTCCCATAATTGAGCTGCAATCAAATTACCCAATGCGTATGTCGAAAAATATCCAAAATTTCCATGCGACCAATGAACATCTTGCAGTACACCCTCAGCATCATTTTTCGGCGTTATCCCAAGATATTCTTTCATGCGCGAATTCCACACCTCAGGTAAGTCTTTTACTTCCAAGCTGCCTTCCATCAAGGCAATTTCCAATTCTAAACGCAGCATAATATGCAGGTTATAGGTAGCTTCATCGGCTTCGATACGGATCGGGGAAGGTTCGACTTTATTGATGCCTTTATAAAATGTGTCCAAACTCACATCATCGAGTTTCCCCGGAAATGTTTGCTGCAAGCGGGGATAAAAATATTCCCAGAAAGGTAACGACCTGCCTACCAGGTTTTCCCACATGCGAGATTGTGATTCATGCAATGCCAATGATATTTCAGCCGCCAATAATGTCCGTTCGAGAGAATAATCGATGCCCATCTCAAACAGGGCATGACCACATTCGTGCATCGTGCTAAATAAGGCCGAACCCACGTAATCTGGGATGATGCGCGTAGTAATGCGGACATCGCCATAGCCCATCCCAACGGTGAAAGGATGCACAACCTGGTCCTGCCGGCCTTTATTCCAATCATAACCAAACTTCGAAATAACATCCACGCCAAAGTCCCATTGCTTTTGCGGGTCGAAATACTTGTGCAGCGGTTTATCGTCTACTTGGGGCTTTGAGGTGATCTCATGAATCAATGCAACCTGCTGCGGGCGTAAAGCAGAAAATATTTCCTTGACTTCAGAGGTCTTCATTCCCGGCTCGTACATCGCTAACAATGGGTCATAGACATGGTCGAATGGTGCAAATAAGTTGGCAAAGGTGCGTCTTAATCCCACGATCTTTTCTAGATAGGGTTGAAATAACGAAAAATTGCTTTCCGCTTTGGCACGTTCCCAGGTCGAATATGCTAATCCGATTGTTTCAGCCAATTCTGTTACCAGTTCGGGCGGCACTTTGGTACGTCGTTCATATTCTCGTAGTGTGACTTTGTAAAGACGCGCGTCATCCGAATCGGGATCAAGATTGCCGACTTCTGACTTCAAATCTTCCAATAATTGGCCTAATTCAGGAGAAATCAATCGCAGATGAAATAGACGTTCGACAGTGCCTATCGTATGGCCACGAGTTTCTGCCCCCGCGGGTGGCATATTGGTTTGTTGATCCCAACTAAGTAGCTCGGAGACATAGTATAAATCCATTGCTTCTGCCAAATAGTTTCTTAATTGAGCAAATTGTGATTCCATAAATTAACCTCCTAAAGATATAAAAACGATTTTACTCCAATTACGGATTCCCCAAAAGGCAACTCTATAAACATATGACATATTAACTCATATGTAAGCATAATTCAAGCGGGCATGATTCGATACAATCAATTCAAAGAATTTGCATGGCAATAACAATTAGATAGTTTTTCTTCTATGATGAAATGAAGACTAAATATGGCGCGACTTAAAATTGACCAAAGCGTATATTAGATTAAATCAAAAGCAAACCTGAGCTCTGCGAAAAATTTCTTCGGGCTTCGCCTTCGCAATGACAACTCGCAAACTGTCAGGTGGCGAGATAAGTTATTCTGACGCGTATTTATTGGAGGTTAGTGTGTATAAAGATTTTCCGCTCATAGCCATGATAGCTCTGGCAACCGTGACATTAGCTTGCGGAGTGCAAATAAATATACCGGTGAAAAATATCAATACCATTGAACCCGTAAAAGAAAAAATCCACATCGATAAACCAGAATCTTCAACCGAAGTAACCCATTTGACCTTCAATTTTGGGTTAGGCAAATTGAACCTTTCTCCAGGAGCAGATAATGCATTGGTCGACGGTAGCGCAATCTATAACATCGAAGATTTTAAACCTCAAATTCATATCGATGGCAGCCAGGTAACAATCGAGACTGGAGATTTGGAAATCGATGGCATTCCAAAATTCGATAAAAAACAAAAGAACGAATGGAATCTAAAACTGGGAGATATGCCCTTAGCGATAAATATCAATGCCGGGGCTTACCAGGGTAATCTTGAATTCGGCGGCTTGTCCATTAGCTCTCTGCACATCGTCGATGGTGCATCCGATGTAAAGGTGCGCTTTTCCGAACCAAACCAAATCGAGATGAGTGAATTCAAGTATGAAACTGGCGCTTCGGAAGTGGAACTATATGGGCTC
>JBDKUB010000120.1:0-2908 GCA_039679915.1 Anaerolineaceae bacterium | reverse complement strand
CGGTGGTGGTAGGCATATTTTTGGTGTATGTGGACTGCTGCAAAGGTTGAATTTCGATCGTGCCGCTCTGACGTTCATAACCGGCTTTGCTAACCCGGATTTGATACTGCCCGGGGATCAATTTTGCCAGATTCGGTTCGTCATCTGGCGAGAAATTACCGCTTGCATCGGTGGTTGTTTCGATGCTCAGTCCTTCCCCTTCCAGGCGTACCGTTGCGTCTGAGAGCGGATTTCCTCCACTATCTGAGATATTTCCGCTCAAACTGCCCCAGCGGTTGGTCTTCAATACGGCAGTGTTGCTGGGCGAATAATCTATCGTGTAGGGATCACTGCTGTTGCGTTGCACGCCCAGGGTTACCGAGGTGGGGGCTGCATACCCAGCCGCCTGCCAGTTGATAGTGTAATTAATAGCAGAATCACCTACGGGGATATCCTTCCCCAAGACGGTGATGTAATCGGAAACAGGAATACCGGTTTTTGAGTAAGAGCCGCCCGCGATGCTGGCTGTGCCGACATTCAGCTCCACACTGCTGCCGCCGCGGGCGGTGTCGGTCTCATCCTCGACAATCAAAAACAACCCGGTTTTGGTGGGCAGTCTTTGGACCAAAATAGGCACTGAAAGGCTATTGTTTTCCTCGCTGGTCTCGGCAATACTCTTGTCGGGGTCTACTTCCAAATGCAGGCGAAAATATTCCATCTCCTCCAAGCCTGAGGGAGGGCTTCCGGGTAAGGATAAGACGGTATTCGTAAAGGTTTGGGTAGTATGGACAGCCAGGGGATTGACTGTTTGAGTGGTTCCCACTATACTTTGCCCTTCTTCGGTTTCCAGGGCAATGGATAATGAGGAAGCTGTAGAGGTAAACCATCCCTCATTGAAGATTGTGGTTGTGATTGCCAGGTCCTCTCCCCAGCGGGCGATCAGGGGCTCAAAATCCAGATGGGCAGCATCTACTCCCAGGTCACTGCGGCTCAGATCTTGAGCGGCAGCATCGAGCGCCGTGCCCAGGTGGCATAGTGCTTCCCCGGGGCAGGGTGGGTAACCGGAATCGTAAGGGTGGCTGAATGTAACCTGGATATCTCCTTCCCCATCTACCATGATCTGTGGGTTACCCATAGGTTCCCCGTATAAGAACCAGCGCATGGGCAAAAGCGGATCGCCATTTGAGGTGAAACTGCCATAAGCTGAATGGACACTGCTGCGCCCCCAGCCGGTCACTGCCAGTAAATGCAGGTTGTCATTCGCGTCCAGGGTAAAAACTGGAGGGCGATTATAACCAGTACTATCCCATTGTGAAAACAGCACAAAATCATCTAAGGCATGATTTCCTCCTGGAGTAATTTTTTCAAGGTAAAGATTGGTAGTGTAAGCTCGGTGCCAAAGGATGTAGGCATTGCCCTGGCTATCTACTTCCAGATCGGGTGGACGAGTACCATTGTAAAAACCATCATAAGCTGTGTAACCTATCAGTTGTTCACTGAGTGAGGGTGTATCACCGCTTCCATAACGGGCGTAATAAATACGATCGGTTCCTTCTTCTTGGTACCACATCAAGTGGATATTGTTTTCATGGTCCACACGCACTTGATGATATTGAAGGGAGGAATCGCTTTCGGCAGGGTGAGCAGCCAGGCTGACATCGCCATCCGCTTGAAGATACAAGAGGGTAGGAATAGCATGGTGCTCGGTGTTAAAAAATGCATAGGCATTTCCTTGCTGATCGAGGGCAACATCCATTTTTCTAAAACCATAAATAGCAGGGTCAGCTACTTCCTCATCGTATACTTTGCTTGGTGGCAGCACCTGGTAACCCCATTGATCGAAGCGGGCTTGATATAATGTGTTAACCTTCACCCACACCATGTGAGCGTTTCCCTCCTGATCACATCCAATATCGACTGTCCCGGTATTGTTTCCGGCTAATTGGACGTCATCGATCAAGGTGTTGCCGAACCGGTCAAGGCGGCTAAAAAATACTGCATTGTCATTTCCCCAAATGATGTTGATATTCCCCGAGCCGTCAATGCAGCTATCTTGATCATAGACCCCATTCTTATTTGAAATCTGGCGTAGGTAATGAAAAATGTGTGGTGCAGCATAGGAGCGTCCGGCAATTGCCAGGTCTTGGACATCGATTTCATTACTCAAATTCAAATCTAAACCGCGCGAGTAAGATGGCTTTGAGGAGGTCAATCCTAGACTTTGACCAATCGCATAAAGATCTGCGCTATCCACATGGTTGTCTAAGTTGATATCCCCGATGAACGCTGAGCCAGGGATGATAAAAAGGCTGACCACTAGCCCCACCAGCAGTATGCTGATCGCAATCTTGAGCAAATGATGATTCTTCATCCGTCACCTCCGGATGGACTTGGTTCGAACCAAACGAATCGATTTTACAGCCAAATCAACTACCCAAGATAACTCATCTATAATCATAAGAAATAACATTAAATACTGCTTTATTCTCCCCTATGTAAAATATTTTAGCATATTGTCGATTGAGAATCAATGAGAAAAATGAGGGTGTTGAAAAAGAATAAGACACAATGGGGATGCCCAAAAAGTCATCCATGTCATGTCGAGCAAAGCGAGACATCTTAGCATGTATTATGAATAGACCTCTCGCTTCGCTCGAGGTGACAGCCTTCTTTTAGGACAGCCCCACATGAATAATTAGCTTCACCCTTACCCAAACTCCCCCATAAATCAAGGACAGATTTTTGGTGTATGAGTAAAAATATTGCTTTTTTCAACACTTTCAATTTTAACTGTGTTGAAATGTATTCTTTCCAAAATAACTACTCACCCGACAGTTTTAATCATCCGTCATTGCGAGGGGCGTTTTTTGCCCCGAAGCAAACTCTAAATCATAGAAAATGATATATTTTAGAAAGATTGCTTCATTCG
>JBDKUB010000156.1:0-5021 GCA_039679915.1 Anaerolineaceae bacterium | reverse complement strand
TTATATGCTGAATTCAAAGAATTCTTTCCCGAAAATGCCGTGGAATATTTCGTATCCTATTATGATTATTACCAGCCCGAAGCCTATGTCCCCCGTCGTGATTTGTATATCGAAAAAGACAGCGACATCAACGAAGAAATCGAACGCCTTCGGTTGGCAGCTACTACCGCCCTCATGTCACGCAAGGATGTCATCATCGTTGCTTCGGTTTCGTGCATTTATGGCATTGGGAATCCGGATGCCTACGGCAGGGTGGTCATCAACTTGCAAAGCGGAAATATATACCGGCGCAATGCCCTGCTGCGCCAGCTCATCGAAGGTCAATACGAGCGCAACGACCTGGAATTGAAACCCGGCAATTTCCGCTTACGCGGTGATACTTTGGAAGTGATCCCTGCCTACCAGGAAAAATATGGCTATCGGATTTCTTTTTTTGGTGATGAGGTGGAACGAATGGTGGAATTCGATCCCATCACCGGCGAATTGAAACGGCAGTTGCCTGCTATTCATATTTACCCTGCTAAACATTTCATCACCGACCAGGAGAAATTACAGCAAGCTATCGATGACATTAATGCAGAAATGGAAACGCGTGTAGCGGAATTTAAATCCCAGGAAAAATATTTGGAAGCCCAACGCATCGAACAACGGACTACCTATGACCTGGAAATGCTGCGCGAAGTCGGTTATTGTTCCGGTATCGAGAATTATTCCCGCCACCTCGATCAGCGCCCTGCCGGATCTCCACCTTGGACATTGATGGATTATGTTCCCAGCGATTATCTGCTGGTAATCGATGAATCTCATATGACCGTTCCTCAAATCCGAGCCATGTATCATGGTGACCGTTCGCGTAAGCAAACTTTGGTGGAATACGGGTTCCGCTTGCCCTCTGCTCTGGATAACCGGCCGCTCACTTTCGAGGAATTCGAAAATCACATGGGTTACACCATCTATACCTCTGCGACCCCTGGACCCTACGAGATGAACAAAGCCGACCAAGTCGTAGAACAGATCATCCGTCCCACCGGATTGATCGACCCCGAAGTAGAAGTCAGGCCAATCACCGGGCAAGTCGAAGACCTGGTAGGTGAAATTCGCAAGCGGGTTGAAATTGGGCAGCGTACATTGGTCACCACTCTCACCAAGCGCATGGCAGAAAAATTAGCAGATTACTTGAAGGAACTGGGGGTGAAAGTACACTATTTACATTCCGAAATCGATACGCTGGAAAGGATTGGAATTTTACGAGATCTGCGCCTGGGTGTCTACGATGTTGTCGTGGGGATCAATCTATTGAGAGAAGGGTTGGATCTGCCCGAAGTTTCGCTGGTAGCCATTCTCGACGCTGATAAAGAGGGCTTTTTGCGCTCCGAAACATCCTTGATCCAAACCATCGGCAGAGCAGCCAGGCATGTGAACGGCAAAGTCATCATGTATGCCGATACAACCACCGAGTCGATGCGTCGAGCAATCGATGAGACGAACCGCCGCCGCGCCAAGCAGGAAGCTTTTAACAAAGCCCATGGCATCCAACCGGTAAGCATTGTGAAGGCCGTACGCGATCTCACCGATCAGCTCAGCATCAAAGTCGTGGCGGAAGAAAAGGGCGAATACCATGTCAAAGGGACAAAGGGAATGCCGAAATCCGAGCTGCAGCGGCTTATCAATGAATTGGAAAAGCAGATGAAAGAAGCAGCTAAAAACCTGGAATTCGAAAAAGCTGCTGTACTTCGTGATCAGGTATTCGAGCTGCGCAGCATCCTCGCCGAAGAATCGAACCTGCCTCCCTGGAAAAAAATCAAATTGCTTTCCGGTGAAGAATTCTAGCGGATCGTCTTATATATCAATTCACCAGCCCGTTTTCACAAATTTTTCGAAATTCCTTCACAACTTATTCACACCTTCATCCTATACTATTGAATATCTGTATTAATAATATTATATTGAAAAGGAGAAAGTAGTATATGAAAACAGGTGTCATGATTGCTATTGCTGTCGCAGTAGCTGTTTTGGCGGTAATCGGAGGCGGGGTTGCCGGTTATTTTATCGGTAGAGCTCAAACATCGAACGCAGATGAAGTTTCTCGGGTTATTATGTTCGATAAAGGATTGGGCTATTACGGACCCGGTCCCATGCTGGACAGGCGACAAAATGGTGCTTTTCCCAGCAGAATGGGCGAAGGCAGGCAGGGAGTATGGTATAACGACCAACCCTACTTTCAATATATGCTGGATGCCTACGCTGAAGCGTTGGGTATGACTTCCGAAGAATTGAGCGACGAGCTAAAATCGGGTAAATCTTTGTGGGATCTTGCCTCCGCCAAAGGCGTTGCTTCTGAAGATTTCGATCAATTTATGATCGATGCTGCTAAACAAGCCTTGGACAAAATGGTCGCTGATGAAGTGATTACGCAAAAGCAGGCCGATGCCATGCTCGAACGCATGCAGGAGAACTGGCAGGATGTGAATCCCGAAACCTGTCCCTGCTTCGATGGATTTGGTGGACGTAACCGCATGTGGCGCTGGTCTACGCCATGAGAAAAAACTGTACCTCATCTTTATCCTCCCCTGTTTTGAATAGTGAAAATAGGGGAGGAAGTTTTCGGGTTTCATCATTTTATAACGTTAGTCGATATTAACAAGCAGAAATCGTGGGGCTGTCCAAAAAGTCATATATGTCATGTCGAGCGAAGCGAGACATCTTAGCATTAATATGAAAAGACCTCTCGCTTCGCTCGAGGTGACAGTCTTCTTTTAGGACAGCCCCTTCCTAAAAATCAATGACTAAAGTCATCACTACAAATCATAATGAAACAAATGTCCGAAGCTGTTATAGCGGTTCATTCTAATAATAATTTAGAAGTGATAACCGATAACTGATAACCGATTACCGATAACTGACAACCGATTACTCATAACTATTTTCCTTGTATAATCAACATATGAGCACGATTTTGATCATTGAAGATGAACCCGAATTGGTGAAAGTGCTTCGGGCATATCTGGAGCAAGCCGGATTCGAAGTAATCGCAGCTTACCGTGGAGATACGGGTCTTTCTACCTGGGAGTATAAAAAACCGGATGCGGTAATCTTGGACTTAAATCTACCCGGTATGGACGGCTTGGAAGTAGCCAAAGAAATCCGCCGAAAATCGACGACGCCCATCTTGATGCTGACGGCGCGGGTTGAAGAAACCGACCAACTGATTGGCTTAGAATTGGGTGCCGATGATTATCTCACCAAACCCTATTCGCCACGGCTGGTTGTCGCCCGCGTGCGCGCCTTGCTTCGTCGCAGCCAACTGCCCAAAGAAAGACAAAATATTCTACGTGCCGGCGATATCGAAATCGACCTGACCGACCATACCGTCTACCAGGCTGGTCGATTAATCGAGCTAACCCCTACGGAATTCAATTTGCTGGCAATGCTGGCAGAACGGCCGGGGCGAACTTTCACCCGCCTGCAATTATTGGAAGCCAGCCAAGGCACAGCCTATGCTGGCTATGAACGAACCATCGATGCCCACATTAAGAATTTGCGCGCCAAAATCGAACCTGATTCAAAAAATCCCACCTATGTCGAGACGGTCTTTGGCGTCGGCTACCGCTTCACCAAAACACCCATACCTGTTGCCAATTCCTCGAGCGGATAATGGACCATCACCATTCCCAAATCGTCGATAATGAATAAATAAACTCCATTAATTCAACTTTCTATGCGCCTACGATTGATCATCTCTTTTCTTTTTATTGTCATCATCTCTATTGTGAGCATGACCGTGATTGCCCAAATCAATACGGCTAAAGAAATCAGGGTCTTCATGTTTGGCAGCGGCATGAAAAGTAATGATGAATTGGTAGAATACCTTATCCAATATTACATTGCCAATAATGGCTGGCAGGGCGTTGAGCGTGTTTTTAATGAGCCGGGATTCGGAATGCGCAAAAATTCTGAAATGATGGAAAGAAGGGGCAATCGCATCCGTTTATTAGATGCCGAAGGGAAAATAATAATCGATACAGCCGATTCGGGTAATCAAGCCCAAATGACGCCAGAAGAGGTCAGCATTTCCATTCCAATCGTAATCGACAACCGTACGGTTGGTTATTTGCTCTCCAATCGGGGGAACATGATATTCACCCCCAACGATGAAAGTTTATTGGTCAGACGCATCAACCGCGCCGCCATCATCGCCGGATTGATCACCATCATCATTTCACTGATTATTGCTTCAATTCTTACCTATCGTTTGCTTAAACCGGTCCATGAATTAACCCAGGCTACCGAACGCATCGCTCGTGGTGATTTATCCCAGCGTGTGCCGGTGCATGGGAATGATGAATTAGCCATGCTGGCAAGTGCTTTCAACCACATGGCAGATTCCCTTGAAAATGCCGAAAATAACCGGCGTATGATGACCGCCGATATCGCCCACGAATTGCGCAATCCTTTGGCAGTTCAACGCGCCAACCTGGAAGCCATGCAGGATGGCATTTATGAATTGACGCCAGAAAATCTAAAGCCGATCATCGAACAGAATTTACTTCTCACCCGCCTGGTAGAAGATCTACGCACACTGGCAATGGCTGATTCGGGGCAGTTGGAATTGGTCCGGGTAGAAACTGATTTTCCGGCATTGATCAAGAGAAATATCGAGCACTTTCAAAGTCAGGCGGATGCGAAACAAATAACCCTTCAATTTCTTGGAGGGGATAATTGCCCACCCATTTTGCTCGACCCGGAACGTATCGATCAAATTTTGGGGAATTTGCTATCCAATGCCATTCGTCATACTCCTCCCTTGGGAAAAATCACTCTGGAAGTCACCTGCTCAGCCCAAGATGTCCGTCTGGATGTCCACGACAGCGGACCAGGCATTCCGGAAGAAGCTTTGCCCCATATATTTCAACGTTTTTACCGCGCTGATAAATCCCGCAGCCGGTCTGAAGGAGGCAGTGGATTGGGCTTAGCCATCGCCCGTAAGATAGCGGAAGCCCACGGCGGCACATTGACCATCG
>JBDKUB010000229.1:0-2601 GCA_039679915.1 Anaerolineaceae bacterium | reverse complement strand
CTAAACGACCCTCCGGCAGCGCAGCGCTTTTTACAGCGTATGGAGCAAGAAGTCGATGCCTTGAGCTTGATGGTTTCTGAATTATTGGAATTATCACGCATCGAATCGGGGCAGGTGCCGTTTAATTACCAAGCCACCTCACCCTGCACATTGATTACCCAGGCAGTCGAACGGCTGCGCTTGCAAGCTGAGCGGGCGGGTTTGACTATAAATATCGATTGTCCACCTGATCTACCCCCCATCCATGCCGACTTCACCCGTTTGGAGCAGGTACTGGTCAATTTGATCCATAATGCGATCAAATTCACACCTGAGGAAGGAACCATTACAGTTCGAGCCCAGTTGGATGAAATCAATCAAAAAAAGGCTGCAGTTCTATTTTCAGTGCAGGATACCGGTATTGGTATCCCCGCAGGTGAATTACTGCGCATTTTCGAACGCTTTTATAAGACCGACCGGTCGCGCTCCGGCGGGGGCTCCGGGCTGGGATTAGCCATTGCCCGGCATATCGTCGAAGCGCACGGGGGCAAGATTTGGGCGGAAAGTGAAGAGGGGAAAGGCAGCACGTTTTATTTCAATATTCCTATTGCTCAATAAAAGAAGCGATTTGCTAATAGCTTAAAGCTTACGAATTCTCCCCATTTACCAATCGTTTACAAAGTTTTGAAACAATATTAACTAGCGCTTATTCGGCTGTTAAATCTAAAGTGCTATGATTTTTATGAATAAAAAGATGAAAAATTATAGAAACTTAGAGGAAAAAAATGAAAACGTCTTATCAAATTGTCATTTTAATGATGGTCATTAGCTTGCTGTTAAGTGCATGTGGGCAAACAGCTACGACCGTAGCACCCCAAGTTGTCGAAGTGACCCGAATTGTACAAGGCACCCCGCAAACTGTTGTAATAACCGCTACTCCCGAAGCTAAACCAACATCGCTGCCGGCTGGTTCTATCGCGATCAATGGCGCAGGCGCGACTTTCCCGCTGCCGGTTTATACAGAATGGATTTACGCTTATCAATATATCGATCCAACCGTCACTCTGAATTATCAGGGAATCGGCTCGGGCGGTGGTAAGAAAGCCATCATCGATAATACGGTCGATTTTGCGGGATCCGATTCGCTGCTTAAAGACGACGAATATGCTTCCGGTAAAGACCTGCAAATGATACCCATGCTGGCCGGCGCGGTTGTACCGATTTACAACATCGAAGGCATAACCACTACCATTACACTAGACCGCCCAACCCTGGTCAGCATTTACAACGCATCCATCACCCAATGGAATGACCCTGCCATTGTGGCACTCAATCCTGATATTGCGGACAAATTGCCCAGTTCAGCGATTACTGTGGTGCACCGCTCAGATGGCTCCGGCACTACCGAAATCTTCACCAATGCGCTTTCAGCCTTCGATGAAGCATGGAAAACCAACGTTGGTGCAGGCTCATCGGTCGAATGGCCGGTCGATAAAGCCGGCAATGGCGTAGGTGGTAAGGGTAACCAGGGCGTAGCTGCTGCTGTACAGAATACTCCCAATTCTATCGGCTATGTCGAGCTTTCTTATGCTGTATCCAATAAAATTACTTTTGCCAAAATGATCAATAAAGCAGGCAAAACGGTCGAAGCTAATGCCGATAGTCTGGCATCAGCCATGAACGACTTCGCGGGTAGTTTTAGCGAGCAATTGACCACCAACATCGTAGATGGCGATGGCGAAAATAGCTGGCCGATTGCCGGATACACCTATATCATCCTGCACACGAACAGCATGACGGATTGTGTCAAAGCCGAGAAATTACTTGGCTTCATAAAATGGGCTCTCACGGATGCCGGTGCTGCCCAGCGAGCGGCTGAGTTGGGTTATTCTGTGCTCCCCGACCCCGTCCGCGATATGGTGCTGGCAAAGCTTGGTGAGGTCACCTGTAATGGCAATCCGGTGTTGAAATAAATCAATCCCTATGCAACGCACTGTAACTTCAACAAAGATTCAGCGTCTCTTTCAATATGGTGATCGCCCCTGGAATACAGGGGTGATTGCCGCGGCATTATTGGTACCCGCCTTGATGCTGGCGATTGGCTGGATGCTCTGGCGCGATTCAACTACTGCTCGGGCAACCTATGGTATGAAGTTTTTAGTACCCACTCTGGATGCTTCCTGGAATCCAGTTGCGGAAGAATTTCAGGCGTGGCCATTCATATATGGCACACTGCTCACCTCGATGACTGCCCTATTGCTTTCTTTACCGGTCAGCCTGGGGGTAGCTGTATTTTTAGCTGAACTTTGCCCGAATTGGCTGTATCAGCCTTTGAGTTGGATGATTGAACTTTTAGCAGCCATACCCAGTGTAATCTATGGTTTATGGGGCATCTTTGTCTTTTTGCCCATTGTGGTCACCCCTATCGGCAATACCTTGGATATAGCTTTTGGAAATATACCCGGGATAGGGCATTTCTTTGCAGGCCCAATGCCGGTCAGTGGTTCCAGCCGCCTGGCAGCTTCTTTGATCCTTGCCATTATGATTACTCCAACCATTGCTGCAGTAAGCCGGGATGTTTTTCTGGCGATTCCGAGCACTCAAAGGGAAGCTTCACTGGCT
>JBDKUB010000078.1:0-2139 GCA_039679915.1 Anaerolineaceae bacterium | reverse complement strand
ACAATTCTTATCGATGCTTGATTACATTCATCACACCATCGCTTTCCCCTTTTACCACACCCTCCACAATAGGGAGGATAGATATAATCTAATCCACTCCAAAACAACCGATACAACCCGAAAGATGGGCGTATAGATGTCAACACACAGACCTCAATAACCTTATTTGCACCTTTTTATTTTTATACTTACTACAATATCAGAACTATCCACCAAATAGCAATCCTTTCAATGCGGATTTCATCAACATCAAGAAGGCCGGCGTCATTAACACGATACAAATCGATGGAAATATGAGGAGTGCCATTGGAATTAACATTTTAATAGGGGCTTTATGAGCTTCCTCTTCTGCCCTTTGACGACGCTTTATCCGCATCTGGTCGGATTGAATACGCAATACCTTTGCCAAACTTACACCCAATTGTTCACTCTGAATCACGGCTGCCACAAAGCTGGTCATTTCCGGTAAACCCAATCGATCAGCCATATCTTTCAAGGCTTCTCGTCTTAACTTTCCCAATTGAATCTCTCTTAATGCCCGACCAAATGCCCGCGATAATTCGTTGTCCCATTTATCGTTTACTTTCGCCATGGCACCATCGAAACCCAAACCGGCTTCGACACAGATGGTCAGTAAATCCAAAGCATCAGGCATCGCTTTGCGAGCTTCTTTTTGACGGCGTTGAATTCTACTTGTTAAAAGGAGTTCAGGGATATAAAAACCAATTAATACAAAGATGAGAATTACTATCGATTTTCTTAACCAATTCCATCCTGCCGGACCCATCGAAAAGAGAAAAACCATTAATCCGCCAACAACCAAAGCGATGATGAATCTTGAAGCCCAAAACATAGTCGGGTCAAGACCCCGCGGATTTCCCGCCATTTCGATTTTGTGAGCGGTATCCTGTATAGCATTTTGAGGGGTGAACCGAAGCGCAATTTCCCCCAATTTCCTTGCCAGCGGCATGATGATTCTATCTCTAAGGGGTTGAGAAAGTTCAATTTCTTCTAAAGATGCTGTTTCACCACGAGCAGCGAATTCAGCCAGACGCGTTTGCAAAGGATCTTCTCGCTGTGTGTCCCTTAAACCAACTATTACCAAAAAAATGGCAATAACGAGAATTAATAATACAATTATCACAATGGCTGTAATCATATTAATATCTCCATACCAATTATATGCCCGATTTTATACCTCAATATCTGCGATGCGCATCATCACAAAATAACCGGCTATGATCATGATTGCCCCAACGGTTAACATAATCAAACCAATTGTTCGAGTTTCAGGATTGAAAAATTGCATCATATAAGGTCGGTTCAACACCCACAATGCCAGGCTGATGAATAACGGCATCATGGCTAAAAACCGACCTGAATACACTACCTGCGCTGTAAGTACTCTAATCTCACCCTTAATTCTCACTCTTTCTCGAATAGTATGAGAAATGGTATCCAAAATTTCAGCCAGGTTACCACCTACTTCACGTTGTACATTAATAGCAGCAATAACCAAATCGAGGTCATCACTAGGGATACGGCGTAACAAGTTGTCGAGAGCGCGATCCATAGGTAAACCCAATTGCATTTCTTGGACCACCCTGCGAAATTCATCGCATATAGGGGCAGGCATTTCTTTGGCAACTGCTTCCATGGCTTGCATCGTGGAATACCCAGCTCTCAATCCATTTACCATCAAGTTCAGCATATCGGCTAACTGGTCATTGAAGCGCATTAAGCGCTGCCCTTGGAGACGTTTAACGTACATGCGTGGCAGTCTAGCACCAATAATCACACCGATTAATCCAAAGATAACCGATTGTCCACCAAGATACCAGGCAAGCGCCCCGACCCCGACGCCTACAATGAACATTAACGCCAGGTATTCACCCGTTCTTAGTTTTAAATCGGCGCGCGCCAACTCCCTCGCAATGCTCGCCCCCCAATGATATTTCTCGATTTTGGTCTCAACCCAGTCGCCTACTGGCGTGGAGCGTTCACCTTTTTCTTTCGCGGCTTGAGCTTCTTCTTCAATGTATTTACCAAGGCGCTCTTCAATCATCGAATGTTCACTGGTTGCAGTGACAAAGATGCCGATGAGGAATAGAAGCAGTACCAGGCTTCCACCAGCAATAA
>JBDKUB010000142.1:0-7664 GCA_039679915.1 Anaerolineaceae bacterium | reverse complement strand
AAGGTAACTGCGTTGTTTAGTATTCAATTGTCCCCATGCTTTATAAAATAAATTCCAGAGGTGTTTTCAGATATTTTCCAATCCATTGCCGGCTGGCGATGATATAAAAGGCACGCAAAATTTGTGACTACATTTTCGCACGCGTCTTCATCCCTCGCCACCGTCCTCGGTGATATTCGCTGGGTGGATGCGACACGCCGTACCAAATTATCTGTTGGCACCGCCAATCCCTTTGTTTGGCAGCCAAGGTCAATGCGGTTTCGAATCCATATCCGGCGGCTGCTTCTTTGCTCACCTAATTCAACCTTCCTAACCGAAAACAACGCTGCCCACTTCGCCAGGGAGTAATCCAATGGCTTAAATCTGACATTAATTTTCCCCCTCTAAAAATCCCTAAGGTCATATCTGCCTTGGATTCCATGACCGGTTTGGCAAGCTGAACTAAATATTCAGGTTTCAAACCAATCAAATCGGCGTCCAAAGTCATGATGATGGAATTACTGCAAACCAATGCACCATTAAACACAGCTTGCCCTTTTAAAAGATTAAACGGGTGTGATATGACCAGGATCATCGAATCGTTTTCTGCCGCTGCGGAGGCAATTTCTCCCGTTCCATCAGTCGAGCCGTCATCTACGATGATGATTTCACTGGTAAATGAGGTCTGGCGTACTATATCGATCACCCTGGCAATACTACGGGCTTCGTTGAATGCAGGAATAATAACCGATACTGTAGGAGATAATAAGCATATCGGTTTCGTGTAGATTTGCTGAGATGAAGATAATCCCATTTCATTACTCCAGTTAAATAAGAATTTCATTGATTATTTGCATATAAATATTATATCTCAGATAATCGCGTCAATAATTTATGTTTTCTCCAGATAGAAAAGCACTCCTCATGACGAAGAATATCCCATCATGGCGAGAACCCGCAGGGTACGAAGCTATCTTTTGCTCTCCCAAAGATTGCTTCAGGCTTTGCCTTCGCAATGATGCATGGTTGAAACTGTCGCGTAAGGTGTCAATCCATAGTGCATTAAATAAACTATAAGTAATTTCCTCAAAAATTATCTCAGATAATATATAATTACGTGTTCGCTGCGATTAAAGTTGCACAAATTTATGAAATAAAAAGCGAAATTTATCTAAATTTATTACTTTATCTCCTTGGTATAATTCTATAGTTAACCTATTCCTGTGCCAAGTGAAATTTTGCACGATATTTTTGGAGTTATTATGATTTCATCCCAATTCACCGGAGCCAATATCCGTAAAAACTTTATCGATTTTTTTGCCGAGCGCGGCCATACGATCGTCCCTTCTGCCCCGCTGGTGCCTGGCGGCGACCAAACCCTCTTGTTTACCAATGCTGGCATGGTGCAATTCAAAGATGTATTCTTAGGCACGGATATTCGCCCTTATACACGGGCAGTCGATTCGCAAAAATGTATGCGTGTGGCTGGTAAACACAATGACCTCGACGATGTTGGGCGGGATGACTCCCACCATACCTTTTTTGAAATGCTCGGGAACTGGTCCTTCGGCGATTATTATAAAAATGAAGCTATCGCCTGGGCATGGGAATTACTCACCGTGGACTGGGGTTTACCTCGCCAACGGTTGTGGGCGACTTGCTTTCGCGATGACAAAGGTGAAATCCCTCAAGACGATGAGGCTGCCGAAGCCTGGAAGAAACAACCCGGAATGGATCCAACGCATATTCTTTACTTCGGCAGAAAAGATAACTTTTGGGAAATGGCAGAAACCGGACCTTGCGGTCCATGCAGTGAAATCCATTTTGATCGAGGAGAAAAATACTGCAATAAAAAAGATGAACCTGGTCATGTGTGCCAGGTCAATGGTGACTGCGACCGATTTTTGGAACTGTGGAATTTGGTCTTCATTCAATATAACCGTTTGTCACCCACCCAATTGGAACCTCTGCCTGCCAAACATGTGGACACCGGCATGGGATTGGAACGGATCGTTTCCCTGCTGCAAGGTGTCGATTCGAATTACAAGACCGATTTATTCATCCCCATGATGGATACCGTGCAGCGTTTGACGGGAAACACCCCCCAAGAAAGAGAAGCCAATATCACTCCCTACCGGGTCATTGCCGACCACTCTCGTGCTGCTACTTTTTTGATTGCCGATGGTGTAGTGCCCGGTAACACTAGCCGCAATTATATCTGTCGGATGATCATCCGCAGAGCTGCGCGTTTTGGTAGCAAGCTGGGCTTGAATCAGCCATTCCTTGCCCAAGTTGCCGAAGCTGTCATCCAAACTTATGGCGAATTCTATCCTGAACTTGTGCGCAATCGAAAAATCATACTCGAAGAGATTACCCGTGAAGAGACCCGTTTCCAGCGTACCGTCGAAGGCGGGGTAACCAAATTGGAAACTTTACTGGATAAAATTTCCCGTCAAGAGAATAAAACCTTACCGGGAGACCAGGCTTTCGAGCTCTACGCCACTTATGGGCTGCCATTGGAAATCACCCGCGATATTGCCCGCGACCAGGGTTTGAAAGTGGATGAACCCGGTTTCCGTAAAGCAATGGACGAACACCGCCTGGCATCAGGCGCAGGTGAAATCTTCGGTGAATTAGGCGGTGAAGATGTCGATATCTACCGACAGTTGTTCGAATCGCTGCAGCAGGAAGGAAAAATCGATGCTACGGGCGTCGCGTACAATCCCTATAATCGGTTGGAAGTCCAGGGACAGATTTTAGGATTGATCAAAGATGGCACACTTGTGAATGAAGCCCAACCCGGGGATACCCTCGAAGTCGTTTTACCCGATACTTGTTTTTACATCGAATCGGGCGGTCAGGTATCCGATAACGGAGAAATCGTCTCTGCGGATGACAATTCCTGGAAAATATTGGTTAAAGAAATGCGAAAACCCGCCGCGGGGATCATTACCCATGTCGGTGAAGTTGCATTTGGTCAGCCCCATCTTGGTGATAAAGCCATCGCGCGGGTCGATGCGCCCAGGCGCAAGGATATTATGCGCAACCATACAGCGACTCACTTATTGCATCATGCCTTACGACAGGTCCTCGGAGACCACGCCCGGCAAGCCGGCTCCCTGGTTGCACCCGACCATTTGCGGTTCGATTTTACCCACCCTGAAGGATTGATAGAAGATCAGCTTGAAAAAGTCGAAGCCATCGTCAATCAAAAGATCTTAGGTGATTATCCCTTGAATATTTCCAACAAACCATTGCAGCAAGCCATCGAAGAAGGTGCAACCGCTTTGTTCGGTGAAAAATATGGAGATGTAGTGCGCAACATCACGATTGGCGAACCACAAATATTCTCGAATGAATTATGCGGAGGTACGCATGTCGAAGAAACGGGCGATATCGGCATCTTCTTGATTACCAATGAAAGCAGCGTGGCTGCCGGTGTCCGGCGCATCGAAGCCGTTACCGGACGAAGCGCCTATCGATTGATCCAAGAGCGTTTTCACTCGATAAGACAAACCGCCAGTATTCTTTCTTCTTCACCTGAACAGTTGCCCGAGAAAGCTCAATCTCTGCTGTCTACCATCAATAACCTGCAAAAGGAAAACGCGGCTTTACGTCAGAAACTGATCAGTGGAGAATTCGAAAAAACGTTGGATAAGACCACCCTTTACAATGACATCCATATCTTGACCCATAAATTCGAAGATGCCGATGCTGACTTACTGCGCCAATTGGCTGATACGTTTCGTGAGAAATTTCCTAACAAAGGTGTCGTTGTTTTAGCCAGCCTAATAAACGATCAACCTCTGGTTGTCGCCGGTGTCACAAACGATATGATTCAGGCAGGGATCAACGCGGTCGATCTGGTCAGGTTTATTGGCAAACAGATTCAGGGTGGAGGCGGCGGTAAACCAACCCTGGCACAAGCTGGCGGCAAGGATGGCTCGAAGCTCGATGAAGCACTGGAAAGCGTAACACCCTGGATACAAACCAACTACAAACACTAAATCATTTTTATGTCCGACCGACACGTTAATCATCCTTTTACCATCCCGCTCGTCTTATTCGCTTTATGCACCCTCAGCTATGGCATTCTGGTCCCCTGGCTGGGTTGGTATTGGGATGATTGGCCGTCGATTTGGTTCTTACGCGTGTTGGGTGCGTCGGGTTTTACGGATGTATTTACCATCGACCGACCTCCTTTAGGCTATTTATTTTGGATCACCACATCGATATTGGGCGACTCACTTATAGGCTGGCAGATTTTTGGATTCATTTCCAGGTGGCTGAGCTGTTTGGCTTTCTGGTGGTTCTTGAAACAATTATGGGAGGACAAACCCGAGCTGGTGGCTTGGGCAGCGATACTTTTTACCATCTATCCGGGGTTTTTCCAGCAATATATCCCCATTACCTACAGCCACATGTATATCATCCTGGCATTGTTATTTTTCTCGCTAGGGACGATGATCAAAGGAATAAAAACCAAGGAGAAACCTTATTTATATTTCCTCGCATCCTTATTGAGCGCCGGATACAGCATCTTTACCCTGGAATACTTCTTTGGATTGGAGCTTCTTCGACCGGTTTTTGCCTGGGTTGGCCTAAAGCGCAGCCTGCCAGATTCTAAAAGCCGTTTGGAAAAAGTAGTCAAGGTTTGCCTGCCTTATTGGGCTATCCTGGCGGGATTCCTATATTGGAGGTTGGCAATCCATCCCACGCCTCGAGGTAAGGTTCAGGTATTATCCGATCCTTCCGCTAACCTGTTCACTGAAATATTTGCACTCATCCCAACTATCTTTCAAGATATTTACCAAGCCAGTCTGCTGGCATGGGCTAATACCTTCGACTTCGATAAATTGAAATCCTTCGGATTATTGCCCACTCTGGCATATATTGCTTTGATCATCATCGTTGCAGCTAGTATGATCATTTTCCTGCGTAAATATCATCAAAAAGTCACTGCCAATCAGGCAGCGAAGCCCTCGGTTCATTGGGAATTTATCATAATTGGGACCCTGTCATTATTGACTGCCGGCATTCCCTTTTGGATGACGCACTTGCCCATCGAATTGTTTTTTCCATGGGACCGATTTACGCTGGCATTCATGGCTGGGGTCAGTTTACTTTTCTCCGGCATCCTGGAGCTCATCCCTATTCGTCCGATGTTCAAGATAGGGATAATCGGCATCTTGGTAGGCGCGGCTGTGGGCACCCATTTTTACACAGCCAACGATTATCGCCGTGAATGGAATACAGAAAAAGATTTCTTTTGGCAGATAGCATGGCGCGCTCCACAAATTAAACCGGGCACGGTATTGTTAACATCGGAGTTACCTTTCAAATATAGCAGTGATAATTCCTTCACGGCGCCCATTAACATGATGTACGCACCGCAAAATACTTCGACCACTATGCCTTACTTGTTTGTATCGATCGAATCGCGCCTGGATACTTTTCTAACCAGCCTAGAAAAAGGAATCGAGATAGAGCAATTGTACCGTTCGTTTATTTTCAATGGTACAACTTCTCAAGCCCTGGTTTTTTATTATTCTCCGCCAGGTTGTGTAAAATTTCTCGATCCAGCTTTGGATGCCAGGTTACCTCAAAAACCAAAATACCTGGCAGAAGCCATGCGCTTATCCAATTTAGATTTGATCGATGCAGATCCGGCTTCACCGGTCGAGATGCCTGCCTCTATTTTTGGTCAGGAACCAAAACCCAATTGGTGCTATTATTACGAAAAAGCAGATTTAGCGCGTCGAACAAGCCAGTGGCAATTAGCCGCCGATTTAGGCGAGCAAGCCTTTGCATTAAACACAGGCTTATATGAGGTCAATGCTCCAGAGTATCTGCCATATATAGAAGCAAATGCGCACCTGGGAAATTGGGAAAAAGCCATTCAGCTAAGCCGGGCTGCGTATCAACTCAACTTTCGCATGCAACGTGTTTTATGCGACACCTGGCAGCATATCGCTGATACCACATCGCCATCTCTGCAACAAAGTAATGCGGTACAACTCATGACGACCGAGTATCGATGTCAAGAATGAATCAGCATGAATTAATTCGATGAAAATCCAAATCATCCAACTCGAAGCATATGATGATTATATTTCGACCCGCGATAAAATCGGGTGGAGCAAAACGGGGAGAATCTTACTGGTCCTTCCGGATAGAAGTACGGCATTATCACGTGAACTCGACTTAATCTTGCTCAAGCGCCATTGTGATTCCATGGGTGTCCAAATGGCTTTAGTAACCAGGGATAAAGAGATTAGCAGCCGTGCCCAACAACTCGGAATCCCCCACTTTTCTTCGGTATCCGATGCCACTCGAAAACCTTGGCGAACAGGGGTAAAAGATAGTGCGAAAGAGTCATTAATTCAACAACGCCCCCCATTATCACGGCGCGAAAACATCCAAGCTCTAAAAACCCTTGCCCATCCTGCCAGTCCAACCTGGACGAATCGCCTGGAATTCCGCTTGCTTTTTTTTATCATGGGCGTCCTGGCAATCCTTGCAATTGCCAGCCTGTTGATCCCGTCAGCAAATATCATATTAAAGCCTGATACTAAATCCCAAGAGGTCATCATCCAGGTTACTGCAAATCCCGAACAAGAGGATATCAATATCTCCGGAGCAATTCCAGCCCAAGTGGTTTCTGTGATAGTCGAAGGGCGGGATCTAATCGAATCCAGCGGAACGGTCGAAATCGACGACCAACCCGCCAGCGGCTCTGTTGTATTTTCCAATCTAACGGATAAACCGGTAACCATCCCGGCCGGAACTATCGTCCGCACTTCAGGCAGCCTGCCGGTTCGGTTTTCCACTGCCCAAGAAATCACCATCGAGAGTGGTTATGGAATAACCAACAGTGTTACGGTTCACGCGCTGAGTCCGGGTATTTCTGGTAATCTTCCAGAAAACAGTCTATCTGTGATCGAAGGAAACCTGGGACTTAACCTCCTGGTCGATAACCCTTCTCCTACTACAGGAGGCAGTTCCCGAGTGTCACCTGCTCCCACATCGAATGACCAAAAAGTACTATTCGAGAGATTGAAATCCGCTTTGGTACAATCTGCCACTCAGGAAATCAAAGATCAATTAAAGGAAGGCGATGTTTTGCTTTCGTCTGAACCCGAATCAATCCGCGTCATCGAACAGAAATTCGACCCCGAAGATAATTTACCCGCCGATCAATTGAACCTGACTTTACAGTTGGAATGCCAATTTCTCATCGCAAAATCGGAAGATTTGTTGCAGTTATCCGCTTTATCCCTGGATGTCAATCTGCCAAAAGATTATATGCCTTTGGAAAATAGCATAAGCTATACCCTGGTTTCCCAACCGGAGAATTCTGGAAAAAGCGATTATCAGTGGAAAATCAAAGCCACCCGAAAAATCCAAGCCAGGATCAACCCGAACCACGCGATCAATCTCGTTATCGGCTTAAAACCCGAAGAAGCTGTTGACCGCCTCGATCAAAGCCTACCTCTATCAGAAAAATCTCAAATCATACTTACTCCAGCCTGGTGGTGGCGGCTGCCTGCCTTACCCTTCAGGGTGAATATTATCTTAACGCAATCCTGATTAAAATAATTATGCGAATCCTTGCCGTCGACCCTGGTGATAACAATATCGGAATAGCCCTGTCCGATCCAACCAATACCTTGGCGTCACCCCTG
>JBDKUB010000418.1:0-3409 GCA_039679915.1 Anaerolineaceae bacterium | reverse complement strand
ACCAGAAATTTCCCTGTTGAGCCAAACGAGCATGACATATATTCCCCCACCGCGGATGATATTAACTGTGAACATAATATACTAATGGGTCGAAGCCGCCAAATCGTAGGTGCGAAATAGTTGTGGGGTGAGCACCCTTCCGCCTGGTGCATATTCATTAACAGTGTGGATAAAGCGGGGTAATACAAAACGCGCTATCAAAGAAGATATCCCATCTACAGGGTAAGTCTGTCGATCATTCAAAGAGAGTGGCGCCATGAAATTATCCCAATGGTTGGGAATGATCCATTTCGGGTGAACATCCGAAAGCATTCTTTTATAATAGGCAGCGTTGTAAAAAGGACTGATGATCAAAACGTCGGCCGGGATGAATGGCGAGGTGCGTTTCCCGCTCTCGATTAAAATCTGTCTGCCTCCAACCTCGATCAGAAAAGAAAGGCAGGAATCCATTCGATACTGGCGGGCGGTAAATGGTGGCTGCCAATGCTCTGGTATGCTGCCCGGCATGAAGAGGGGGACACGGGGATGCCGAGCTGAGAAAACCGTCACCCTGTATGGAGCGAGAAAAAGACAATCGCCAGCCTCAATCGGGTGAATTTTCGCTTCCGCTACGCCCAATCTCCGCAGCAGCCAACAAGTATTCTGTGAACCATATACGGCGGCACCGGTATTTTCTACAATAACCGGTACATCTAAAAGATGATCCACATGAGCATGAGATATCAGGATTTGATTTCCGGATGCGATGATTTTTTTCACCAGACCCAGATTGGGCTGAACGCGGTGAAAAAACATCTGATACCAGGGCAGGCGGGTAACATAGGGATCGATCAGCAAGGATTGCCCATTAATGCCCAATTCAATCCCGGCTGTCCCTAGCCAGCGATATCCAATCCGAATATTATTTTGAAGATTCATCTATGCCTGCTTATTGAAATGCAGTATAGAGTAAAGATTCATCAGCGTCAACCTCGAAATCGAATAACGTTAGCGCAAAGTAGAAGAGTCCCCTTTTCGCAAAGTTAAAATGTCCCCTTTGAAAGGGACACAAAAGTGGACGAACTACTAACTATGAGCAACTGCGAAATAACTAGATTAGAAAGGAACTGCGCTTACGGTCCATTTCGGATGCGTTATGCCTGTTTGATAATAAATACCTCCCAAAAATTGGAAAATTCTATCGCTAAGCGCCTTTTTCTATTTTCACCCAAAAACTCACACTTTCGATGTGACAGGTTTGTGGAAACATATCGATGGGCGTAATGCTTTGCAGGCGGTATCCTCCCTGCATAAGCAGACGAGCATCGCGCGCTAGCGTAGCCGGGTCGCAGGAGACATAGACCAGAGTGTGAGGTGCCACGCGCAGCAAACCCTGCAATGCGTCTTTTGCCATGCCAGCTCGGGGCGGGTCGATAATAGCCACATCGATTTTCGTATCCAATTGCGGCAGGACATTTTCGGCAGCATCTTGATACAATTCCACATTGTCATAGGCATTCAGGTTGACCGCAAAATCGTCACATGCAGAGACTGAGGATTCTATGCCGATGAGGCGTTTTACCTGTTGTGCCAAAAAGACGCTAAAAAAGCCCACCCCGCAATAGATATCTAAAAGGGTCTCATCCCCGGATAGGGTCAGTTTTTCGAGAATAAGGTCTACGAGCTGTTGGGCTGCCCCATTATTGACCTGGAAGAACGATTCTGCCGAAACATGGAAGCGCCTATGGTTTATTTCCATCATGATATAGTCGCTGCCTGCCATGACGATTTTACCTGCCGGGCTGAGGTGTACGACCGAAAGCGGTAAACCTTCCACGGTTAATTGGGGGGCTTGGATATTGTCGCTCTCCAGAATGAGCATCAAATCGCAGTCTGTACCCATCCGCAAGCTGATGCGCTTCAAATCCAGCAATGGATCAAAAACCAATTGTTCTCGAAGATCATTTAGCGGCGTTTCGGGCAGAAAACATTCCTGAATAGCGAAAACATCCTGTGTATTGGCGCGCAGATATCCTGGTTTTCCATCTTCTGTCAGGTGAAATTGCACTGTGTTACGATAATGCCATTCTTGAGGCGAAGCGACCGATGGCAGCAATGGGATGTCATCTAAACCGCCAATCCGACGCAGTTGGTCTCGAAGGATAGCAGATTTAGCAGCCAGTTGATCAACATATGCCAAATGTTGATAATGACAGCCTCCACACATGCCGAAATGGGTACAGCGCGGTTTGATGCGCTGTGAAACCATATGGAGCACTTCGACCAGTTCGGCTCGGGCATGATGGGGTTTTTCTTCCACAAGGCGTAATCGCACTGTTTCGCCTGGCAACGCATAAGGGACAAAGACTGCCCGTCCATCGGGCAGCTTTCCCAGGGCATCGCCGCCAAATACCAGAGTATTGAGAATTACATCATAGGTTGGTTCGCTCATAGTTTCACCAAGTGACAAGTATCGTTCATCGATACCAAAGTATATTCTTTACTATCCCATTCGATTAGATTGATAGCGCAAGTATCTTGTCTGATGCGCCAGAAGCGGTCATTGCCCAGCCCCAATACGCCCAAAAGCAAAACTCGATTGACCACCGTATGCCCTACAACCAAGATCGTTTCTTGTGGATGTTTGGCACAAAGTCCGTTGAGGGTATCCATGAGCCGGGTTCGCAGGTTTTGCAGCGTTTCCCCTTTGGGGATGAGGGCTTTTTCGGGCGCCTGGTACCAGTTAGATACTTGTTCCTGCCAGCCCTGCTCGGCTTCTTCGGGGGTCAATCCCTGCCATTCACCATAATCGATGTCGATCAATCCGGGCAAGGGTTGCACGGGCAGCTCGAAATAGCGGGCAGCCGCTTGTGCAGTTTGCATAGCGCGCGAAAGCGGGCTGGCATATATAGCCACCGGCTGCCATCGGGCAGCTATCCATGCCGCGGTAGCTTCGGCTTGCTCTAAGCCGGCTTGATTCAGGGGAATATCTGCCCGCCCCCGAAAACGCTCTTTACGGTTCCATTCCGTTTGTCCGTGGCGAACCAAGATGATCAGGGTCAAAGTGAGCTTCACCTTCTATATAAGAATATTATAGAATATTCTAACGTTTCATGCTTTATCCTGCAAGATGAAAGGTAGACTAAGCAGAAAATAAATATTAACAAAAATAAAATTATCCTCTTAAAAATCCGTGGTATCATTTACCCGATTGGAGTTTAAAAGTGGACGATAAAATTACTATTATCGAAGGACCGCCTCCAACATTTGAGGCGATTCATGAAGATTGGGCTTTAGGTTTGAGCGAAAGCCCGGATTTGTTCCATGTCGTATCAACCAAGGTACGCACATTCAACGGCCCAGCCCTGGTGGAACGCTGCCATCGTGCTTTCCACAACCGTCAACCTATTCAACTGGTATTCCGTACGCC
>JBDKUB010000574.1:0-4421 GCA_039679915.1 Anaerolineaceae bacterium | reverse complement strand
TCGCTTCACTCGCTTCACTCTTTCGCAATGACAACTTGCACACTGTCAGGTAGATAGATTAATTTCATAACATTGATGATTGGTATGAATTACACATTAAATCTGAAATAAATGATATCGCCATCCTGAACAATATACTCTTTACCTTCAAGGCGCATTAACCCGGCAGATTTGACTCCGCTCCAACTTTTGAATTTCATGAAAGTATCGAAGGGGACAACTTCTGCTCGAATGAAACCTTTTTCGAAATCGGTATGGATGGCACCCGCAGCTTTCGGAGCCGGCGTCCCGTTGGGTATCATCCAGGCTCGCACTTCTTCTTCATTCATGGTCAAAAAAGTGATCAACGAGAGCATACTAAAACTATGATGGATGATTTGTTCCAATCCCGTCTCTTTTACACCGGCAATCTGTAAATACTCTTTGCGCTCCTCTTCTGTCATGTCCACCAATTCTTGCTCCAAGTTGGCGCATATTGTTACCGCAGGTGCATTATGTTCCGCGGCTAAAGCATATACTTCTGCAGCGTAAACATTGTCTCTTATTAATGATGCCTCATCGACATTAGCCACGTAAATAATAGGCTTTGCTGAAAGGAAACGCATCTCATTGACTAATGCCGTAAAATGCTCATCGTTTTGATCCGGATATTGTGAAACCGGCTTCCCATTCGATAGATGCTGGTAGATAGATTGAGCCATATCCATGACCGGAATTATTTTTTTATCGCCCTTAACTTGACTACTCAGGTGCTCGATTTTCTTTTCTAATTGTTGCATATCCGCTAAGATTAGCTCTAGGTTAATCGTTTCGATTTCACCGCGCGGATCCAAATGATCGCTAACATGCACCACATGCGTATCCTCGAAACAACGAACAATATGCAATAACACCGTGGCATCGCGTATATGTCCCAGAAATTGATTGCCCAAACCTTCACCCTGACTGGCACCCTTTACCAAGCCAGCAATATCGACAAATTCGATCGCCGCATGGATGCGCCGTTCTAACTTCAACAAATCAGCCAATTGTTCTACACGTACATCGGGTACCGGGACAATGGCATGGTTGGGTTGTATGGTGCAGAATGGATAATTGGCTACCTGAGCCAATTGTTCTTTTGCCAGGGCATTGAATAGACTGCTTTTGCCAACATTTGGTAATCCAATAATCCCAATGCTTAAACCCATTTAAATCCACCTTTCATCGTTTATCTGCTCACCCGACAGTTTTAATCATCTGTCGTTGCGAGGGGCTTTTTTTGCCCCGAAGCAAACTTTAAATCATAGAAAACGATATGTTTTAAAAAGATTGCTTCATTCGCTTCGCTCTTTCGCAATGACAACTCGCAAACTGTCAGGTAGATAGTTATTTATATAATGATTTTAGAATATAAGTGATTGACTGTAAAGATAATCCTTGATTTTATTACTGAGATATCAATGCACAAATTGAATTCAGATAACAGAAAAAGGGCAGCATAAAAACATGCTGCCCCTTTCAGGCTTGCATTGGGCATATTTTATTTACGCTCTATCCTCCCCCATTAAATTACCTCACCTCACATTATCGTGAGTGAGAAAAAAAGAAGAATAATTATCTATACAATAATGACGTTTGTTGCTTGTAATCCTTTGGGACCTTTTTCAATCGAAAATTCTACTTTTTGTCCTTCCTGCAGGGTTCGATAGCCTTCACCCTTGATGGCAGAGTAATGAACGAAAACATCCTCGCCATCATCGCGTGCAAGGAACCCATATCCTTTACTGCTATTGAACCATTTTACAGTTCCGACGATCCGATCAGCCATTTTAATTGACTCCTTGTAATACGTGAAAAAATGATGATGCACTATGTGTTCCATCGGAACGGTCGAAATAAAAAGGCTCAAGTAAACGCATTGAGCCGTTGCTTTCTTACTTCCAACGAGAACCAATTGCATCCTAATTAATAGAAGTTTATCAGAAAAAAAAATTAAAATCAAGAGGTTTCAATTTTTATTGAATATTCGATTCTCCTCAATAACCCATCGAATAACCCATTATCCAATTGCAAAACTGGTTTGTCCAAAGATGAATTCCCGGCGAATTGGTGAGGCAACACCGCCTCTTTGCATATGACTCAATGATCTCACGCTTTGGAATCCATTTTTTTCGAGGATTTTTTTTGCCCGGGAATTAATCGCCGGGGCAATCACGGCTGGGTCTTCCCCATAATATTCTAAGGTTAGAGCTGTATGCAAAAGTCTCTCCGCAACTTCAGCCGATTCAGCCACCCATGGACCAATTTTCCTGTCTTGAACCATGATATATCCGCCCATCTTCCCAGAAGGAGTATAAGCGATGAAAGCGCGGTTTGGGTAGTCATGCAAATAGACTGCGAAGACGGCTTTACGGTTAGCTCCGAAATACGCGGAGTCGAATTTTGCGACATCAGGAATATCCGTCTCTGTCATTACTTTTATTCCTTCCTGAAGCGCCATTGATGGACCTGATTTTACCGAATCAAGAAATGCTTCATTTTTTGGGGAGTGACCAAATTTCACAAATTGAACTGCCCGGTCCACCTCTCTGAAAGAAAACCGCTGATAGAGAGGTTCACCCAATGGTGTTGCATCCAATAAAGAAATTTGATTGCCGTGCGATTCCAACCAATCCAACAAAACCTGCATCAATTTTTTCCCTATCCCACCTCCTTGTTTGTCCGGGTTTACCGCCATCATGCCAATCCAAGCAAATGCTCCATTATCGATTGCACCCACAGTTCCTACGGGAATGCCATCATCCGACGCCATAAACCAACCATCTGGCTGGATCTCTAACAAGCGATTTAAGTCTTTCACGCGGTTCTCCGGGCTGTTAAAAGCAGCCATCATGATATCGTTGGCAGGTATAATTTCATGTTTTCCAAAATGTCGAATAGTTACGGTCATGAATATCCTTTACTTCAACCCTTCGCTTATTTCAAAACTAAAGTCGAAAACAGAGAAGAGCCATTCCAAAATAAGATTGTCACCCTGAGCGAAGCCAGGAGTCTTCTCACAATTATATGCCGATTTCAGTAGCATTCTTTACTTGAGGACGCATTATATTCTGATTTGACATCGAATCTCGAATACCGCCCCCACAAAAGCTCACGAACATCAATCCACAAAGAGAGAGTGTTGAAAAAGAATAAGCCATAATGTGCAACGCACCTTTGAGGTGCGTTGCACATGACTAATTAGCTTCACCTTACCCAACCTCCTCCATAAATCAAGAACAGATTTTTGGGAGAGGAGATAATAAATCGCTTTTTTCAACACTTTCAAAGATATACTATACTAAATAAAAACTCCCATGGTATTTTCGAGAATCGCCATGGCGAAGAAGAATATTCTAAGTTGGGATGACCCTGGTATAGATGGAATGTCAGAATAATCAAAAGATAAGTTAAAATTTCTCTTTGAAAATTACATTATTTGTTGATATGAGGTGAAAAATGAAGGGTTTTTCATTAATCGAATTGATTCCTATCTTGCAAACCGCGATTAGCCCGATGATACTGATTTCCGGCGTGGGATTGTTGCTGCTGAGCATGACCAACCGCCTCGGCAGGGTGATCGATCGGGGCCGTATCTTGGGGCGTGAACTACGCGATGATCCAAAAACCAATCCAGCCTTGGTTTCGAATGAGATCAAAATCTTGACCAAAAGAGCTCACCTGCTGCAGCAAGCCATCATCTTGGTGACGGTCAGCGTTCTTTTTGCCTCCCTGCTGATCATCACCCTGTTTCTAACCACCTTGTTCAACTTTAATTCCACTTGGTTGATAACGATTTTATTTATCGGTTGTCTGGCAGCCTTAATCTTATCTGTGGTCGTTTTTATTCGGGATCTAAATCTTTCTTTGGAGGCGTTCAAAATGGAAATATCCGAAGAAAATCTAACCATAATTCGAAAATAATAGCTCAAACATGAAACACAAACTGTTTTACTACGAACACCGTTCACAGCCGCTCCTTCCCCGCTACCAATATCTCAAGAGGCTAGGGTGGCATTCGTTAACCGCCGTTTCAATAACCGCCGGGTCATTGCTGATCGGCGTTCTTGGTTATCATTACGCCGAGAATCTATCCTGGCTGGATTCATTGCTCAATGCCTCCATGATTTTAGGAGGCATGGGCCCGGTAAACGAAATTCATAGCGACATCGGAAAAATTTTTGCCTCTTTTTACGCCCTGTTTTCCGGCATGATATTCCTGGTCATAGCCAGCATCATATTAGCCCCCATCGCCCATCGCTTCTTGCATCGGCTGCCTCTGGAGGGTGAAAAAGGCTCAGACGAAAAATAATCATCTGAATTTAAATAGATCAAGTTGTCGACAGTCTTCCTGCACCAGGCTGAGCAAATCCCTCTCACTCAAACCGAAACTCGATAAT
>JBDKUB010000249.1:0-10339 GCA_039679915.1 Anaerolineaceae bacterium | reverse complement strand
GCGCTTTTCCGAACCAAACCAAATCGAGATGAGTGAATTCAAGTATGAAACTGGCGCTTCGGAAGTGGAACTATATGGGCTCGCTAATGCGAATTTTTCCAAGATGTCTTTTAAGAGCGGCGCCGGTAGTTATACTCTCGATTTCTCCGGAGAATTGCTCCAGAACGCCGATGTGACCATAAACTCGGGAATGAGTACGCTGACGATTGTGGTCCCTAAAGGAACATCCGCCAGAGTGTTTTTCGATAGCGGACTGGCCAACGCCGATGTCCACGGTGAATGGAAGATGAAAGATAATGGATATTATCTCGCCGGCGGCGATTCGATGTTGACTATCAACATCAATATGGCAGCCGGTAATCTGATATTGAATAATTAGCTTATATAAATAAAGCGAGTATATCTATATTAAAAAGGTTTTCACCCCGAGCGAAGCGAGGGGTCTTTTTCTATACTTAGATATCTGGCTATCCCTTCGCTGCGCTCAGGACATGGCTTGATATGACATTTATGACTTTTTAGACAACCCCTGAAGAGCTTAGTTTGAATAGGTTGCCACCTATTCACCCAACACTGCTCTTAATCATTGGCGCTATAACCGGGACCTGTCTTGAAATAATCATAATTGGGCTGGATATCGGGCGTTAGATCAATAACCTCTCCAGCGCTTAGCTGGCGAACGCAATCTAGGATGACTTTCTCTCCGCGGTGATTTACCCCCTCATAATGACCGGTCAACCCAATCCGGCTGATATACTCGCCGCCTTTGGCTGTATATGCCGATGGAACCTCATCTTCCGGGAAAATTGCTTCATAGGGACATTCCGGAATACACGCGCCGCAATCGATGCAGGTCTCGGGATCGATGTAATACCAGGGGTGTTCACTTTGCGGCTTCCCCGGTACGATACATTCTACCGGGCAAACTTCCACGCATCCGGCGTCACGTAAACATAAACTGGTAATAATATGGGTCATCAGATTTTCCTCCGTTTTGGCTAATGCGGGTTGATTATTTAGACATGCAATGTCTTATTTTACCAATTTTCATCGATTTTTATTAACCTTTAATAATTCCCCTCACCATAATCGAATTGATTTCATCTCCCATTTTTCACCATAGTAAACAAACGGACTCCTTGGACTTGTGGGAAAGCCGCCCCTTGCTGGATGGTCAGAATGGCAGCTTTTTCATCGTATACGCGAGCGCCTGAAAGAAACGAAACCCCGAAATCAAATAATAGCGGTGTGAGAGGAGTCGATGGTCCCAACAACATCACCAGCGAATTTTTCGGACACAAAGATAGTAAACCTTCAATCGTATGATTGATTAGTGATGTTCCAGTAATGGCGATAATTTGCGCTTGTGGAATATATTCCTGGGCAGCTTGTTCGGGAAAATCCCCCGAAGAGGGATGTTTTTCGATGACCCAGCAGTTTTTAGCAATAGTCTTCATCCTTTCGACAAAAGGAAAATGACCCACAACCACCAGATTTTTTCCACCACATTCGCGCTCGATGACATTAGCAGCATTGATCTGCTCCAATTTACTTTCGTCGATCTCTAAGAGGGAATTGATGGCAGCTATGCCAATGCTTGCTTCGAGTGAATTGTCGGAAAGAATCCATTGAGCAAGTTCCTGAGCTGTTTTTTGGTGCAGTTTTCCCACATCTCTGACCAGTGAATGCCCATGATGTTCATGATGGCCATGATGATTCTTTTCAGCAAGCGTCGACCCCAATCCGCAGAATCGGCTGCTAACCAATGTCCAATGAACACCCATGATCACATTGCGAACCGGTATAGGCTCGGCAGGAAGAGTATCTAATAATTGTTCCAAGATCTTCATAGGAGGCTTCCTTTTTATATAATAATGACCCAATTGAATTGTTAATTATCTCAGTAGTTTTAATTGAACATCGATAATTAATTATATGCTATCCAGGTTACGCCGATAGAAAATTTCGTTGAGGTGTACTTGTTTCTTCAATTGTTTTTCCTCCACTAATTTTTCCACGATACTCCAATCAGCGCCAGCTTGTTCGACCATCTTTCTGAGTGCCGACTCGCGAATAGGATGCACCGCAGTGATACCCAAGATGTCGGCAGTGATATCCCCCGTAGCCGTAAAGGGCTTCTTTTCCGAATCGAATAAACAAATCGTCAATGGTACACTTGCAGATACAATTTGACATATTTTTTTCAGTGTCTCCGAATCAGGCGGGAATATCCAATTTTCCGCTGGTGGACGAACTGGTCCTAATAAATAAGTTTTTTTAGGCTTCAATTCACACAAAAAATCCGCTAAACGTTTGGTTGATTCGACATCATCATTAATTCCCCCAATCAACATGGTTTCTGTGACCAATTCCCCCGAATACTCCTTCGAAAAATCTATCGCACCCTTCAATATATTTTCAAGATTCAAGCGTTTGTTTGGACGATTGACCTTATGCCATATTTCTTCGCTGACACTATCGATTTTCAGAGATACCCAGTCTGCTTCAGCTAATGCCTCTCGAACCTGTGGCAAATTAATCAAAGAGGCATTCGATATAACAGCAATAGGGTAGCCAAAATGCTTCAGCGCTTTGATTTCTTTCCTCAAGTTTATATCTAACGTTGGCTCGCCATCTGGCACGAAGGATAGATAATCTATGGGTTGATTCTTGGATTGTGCCTCACGTATTTTTTGTTCGACCGATTGAACGATTGACTCTACAGAATAAAATTCTCTCGGAGTAATAATTAAATGGTCTGTTCTACCTACCTGACAATAAATACAAGAATACGAACAATACTTCGGAGGAATATGGTTGATTCCCAGGCTAAATCCTAAACGGCGAGAAGGTATTGGTCCAAATGCAATCATTTTTTCCATTACCATTTTAATTATAGGCTTTGCGTTTTTCTTCATCACACATAGTGGCTGCAAGCATTTGATTCCATTTGGGATTTTCCCAGGTACCAAGCTGCTTATGCATGTCCAGATATTTTTGGGGGATTGGATGAGTACCTAAAATTACTCTTATCGGATAACGCTTCTCGAGAAAAAGTTTGAATATATCAATATATGGACAAGGTGGATATCCTACCAATAACCCGGTTGCCAGGTGAATTACCTGTACCCCATTTTTAACCATTTCATCACCTGCGTACTCAATATTGCCTCCTGGGCATCCATCACAGGTAGTATAACCCACCAATTCTACCTCCGAATTGGTATACATACTGAATGCACCTTCACGATTTCTCATTGCCCGGAAACATTTTCCACCAGAACATTTCCGGTAGCGATCACAGATAATTATACCGATTTTGATTTTTTCGTTCACAATTTCTCCTTTCATTTACACTGGCATTTTTGAAGGGCTACAAGGGGGAGTGATCTTTTCAATTAATTTACTGACCGCATCGAATTCAGGCATAACACACTCCTCCACTTTCCCCTGATCGCAAAGTATAGCAATATTGGCATTTATTGGTAAACGTGCTACAACGGGTATATTAAGTGCTTGCGCGGTCGTTTCTACATGGCTTGGTCCGAATACATCATAGTTCATGCCAGTGTCTGGCGCCGTAAAATAACTTAAATTTTCAACCAACCCTAGTATTGGAATATCGATATGCTTCATCATGCTAGCTGCTTTCCGAACAACCATCCCTGCCAGATCTTGTGGTGATGATACCAATAATACACCACTCATCGGCAAAGATTGCATTACTGTTAAAGGAGCATCGGATGTTCCGGGTGGCAAATCGATTATCAAAAAATCCATATTCCCCCAAAGTGTATCAGTCCAAAATTGTTTAATTGCTTTGCCGATTAAGGGTCCTCGCCAAATTACTGCCTCATCATCATGTTGAAGCAGCAAATTAATCGACATGACTTTGATGCCATTTCGAGACAATGCCGGTAATATTGCTCGCGGGGTTGGGATCAGCAGCGGTCTTGTAGAAAAAAACATCTTTGGAATGCTAGGACCCGTAATGTCCGCATCTAATATCCCAACTTCATAATTTTCACGTCGTAAATTGACAGCAAGCATAGCGGCTACAAGAGATTTCCCAACGCCACCCTTACCACTCATTATGGCAACCACTTTCTTTACTCGGTTAAGATGTTCGATTTCTCCAAAAGGAAGATCACCTTTATCCAATGGTTTATTTCCACCAGAATTATCAATGATTACTTCGACCGATTCAATTGCATTATTTTTGTTAACCGCTTTAATGATCTCGGATCGGAACCAATCTATGAACGGGCAATTCAAAATATCTGGCGCAAAATGAATAATTATACGAGGACCCTCGATTTCAATTTCGGGCACAAACCCTAATTCAACAATATTCCTTTCCATCTCCGGATCCTTGATTTGAAGGAGTGCATTATATATTTCTAATTTATCGAGCATCATCGTCTCCTTGAGAGCCCCCTGTAAGAATGGTATTTAATAATTCGTTGAGCTGCTCAGCCTGAATATAATCGATTACCTTCATCGACTGACCAGTAACACCTGGAACATTATTGATTGCTTGAATAATCAATAACGCTAACGGCACCGCAATGGGACATAACGGAGATGAGGGGCGGAAAGTATATGTCACTTTACCCGTTGAATCCAAATCCAGGTCTTGGATCAAGCGCATGCGCATCACATTAGCCCCCGTTTCCGGGTCGATGACATGCGTCAATTGATCGATTACCGCGGCTTTTAATTTTTCGATATTTGCCATATCAACATCTATTATTTAGACAATCGGTATACTATCTTATCCCATATTTCTTGGATTACCCTGGATGCTGGCGCCTTGGGATATTTATTTGTAACCGGTTTTCCTTGAACCATCGCTTGAGTAATATGTTCGTCATAAGGGATCTCACCCAGGATTTCAATACCCTGACTAGAAGAATACTGGCGGATATTTTCAACCCCATCAGGATATATGTCTGATTTATTGATGCATACAATCACTGGGATTTTAAAATGCCGCAATAAATTTAAAATTCGCTTGTAATCGTGAATAGCTGCCACACTAGGCTCAGTAACGATTAAACCTAAATCTGCACCAGCACAGGTAGAAATTACCGGACAGCCAATTCCCGGTGGACCATCCACAACCAATAAGGAAGCTTGTGTATCTTCCGCCCACAAACGGGCATTCTGTTTGATCAATGTCACTAATTTCCCAGAATTTTCTTTTCCCGGAAACAATTCAGCGTGAAAAAGGTCACCATAACCGGTTTGAGAATGAAACCAATTACCTTCTTGCTGCGGGATCATACGAATAGCTTCAGAAGCACAGCTATAAACGCAAGCAGCACAACCATCGCAGGCTATTGGATCGACGAAATACGTATTCGATCCATCTGCATATGGAATGATGGCATCATAGCGGCATAAAGATTTACATAAATCACAGCCAATACATTTGGATTTATCGATTTCAGCCACCGAACCACCCCAGAACTCACGTGTTTCGGATATTTTCGGTTGGAGAACCAGACTCAAATTAGCGGCATCTACATCAGCATCTACCATCACCGCATGGACTTGCTTTTGCGAACTATATGCCAGATCAGCAATTGCTGCGCTTATACTTGTTTTCCCGGTCCCGCCCTTCCCACTCAAAATGACTAATTGTTTGATATGATTGGCCTGATTTAGCACGCTTCTTTCTCCATAACGCATTTTTTGATTCGCTGAAACAAAGCCTGAAACTCCAAGCCGTAACTGGACGAAACATCCAAAAGCGTGTTACCGGATGAGATTGCACTCGCAATCTTGGTTGAATAGGGAATGCGCATCATAATCGGAATATGGTTTTGCAATAAAAATTGGTCGACTTGCGAATCGCCAATACCATCTCGATTGACAATGACTCCCCCGGGAATTTTCATATCTTGTAAAATACCAATAACCTGCTTAAGATCATGCAAGCCAAAAGGTGTAGGTTCGGTAATTAGTAACGCAAAATCAGCACCACGCAATGTTTCTACTACGGAACAGGAAGCACCCGGAGGGGCATCGCGGATGATCACAGAAACAGTTTCTGCGTTTTGCCATTTTTTCAATTGGCGAATAATCGGTGTCGTCAATGGTTCACTGATCGTTAGGACGCCGTGAGCAAAACGGATGCCCTCTTGGGTCAGACCGGCTTCTAATATTCCAATCGGATTATGGATTTCTTTGATCGCTTTTGAAGAGCAGTGCCACGCACAACTGCCGCAACCATGACACAACTGCGGAAAAACCATGATCGATTTGCCAATTTCCGCCAGCGCATGAAATTGGCACACCTCTACACACTTACCACATAAGATACATTTTTCCATATCGATGTGGGGAATTAAAATAACCGCTTTTTTCTCGACTTCTACTTGTGGTTTTAAAAACAGGTGACCGTAGGGCGCTTCAACATCGCAATCCAGAAACAATACATTCTCCTGAGATGCCAGGCTTAATGCCAGGCTAGTAGCGACGGTTGTTTTACCGGTGCCGCCCTTCCCACTGGCAACCGTAATGCACAATACTTTCGCGTTTTCCATTGGTTTATCCGAAAGAATTCAGCTTTCCTTGTTTGTAATGATCGATGGCATCTTGCACCGTTGAAGTCTCTTGCCCAAAAGTCATCATAGTAATCCCGGCAGCTTTTAATGCACTGGATGCGTTGGGACCAAAATTACCGCTAATTACTACCTCAGCTTTATTATCTACAGCAATCTGGGCAGCACCAATGCCTGCTCCCCCACGTTGGTTAACGCCGGAATTCGTTATTACTTCACAATGATTTGTATCCGTATCAACTTTAATAAAAAATTGCGAACGCCCAAAACGAGGGTCAACCAGGCTGTTGATATCAGCACCTTGAGAAGAAATGATTAGAATCATACGTTCTCCTTTATTCGTCATAACTAGAACCAGGGTCCTTTATTGGCTGGATAAACTGCTCTGTACCAATTTGGATGCCGAATTTCGGCAAGAGCCATCGGTGCATAATGACAATGAATAACGTGACTAAGAAAGCAATCCCAAATACTGCTAAAGAATTACCTAGGTTGTTCATCATACCAGGATCAATCAACATGACCCCTGCCAAAGTCAGCATAAGCATTCCACCCACCAACTTAAGCAAGCGTCCATGTTTTTCTTCCATCCGATTTGATTTCAATGTGACTACCGCTGTAAAGAAAATTACCAGCTCATCCAACTGATAAATGAGCATATACAATATAAGTAATAAAACGAAAACTGCCGCGCCGATGTTTTGTGATGCAAGTAAGTTTGTCCAAAGAACTGGAAAACCGGCTGTGCAAGAAAATTCTACCAGCGATACTCCAGCAGCAAGAGCAATCGTAGCGCCAACTAATCCCCCGGTGGATTGACTCGCATCCATCACTCTGCGCATGCGCTTGAAAATGCCTGGCTTTTTCTCATCGGCAATTGTAAAAGAGACGCCCTCTTTGTACCAAAAATAATCCTTGACGTTGACCAAACCGAAAAACATAGCTATCAAAGCCACCACGACTTGAATCCATCCGTAAAAACTGATAATGGATAAAACGCTGAACAGTCCGGTGATGAACAGGGCGTAGATAATGGCAGTGACGAAAAGAAATACGATGCCAATCAAGATGACTTTGCGCCGGGATCCAGTATGCAGCGTTAAAGTAATCAGCATCGAAAGCACCCATAACGAACAGGGGTTGAACCCATCTACCAACGCAATCAAGATGGTACTTATGGTCACGGACTGTGAATCTAAATCCACCATATCAAAAAAAGGAATTTCTAAGAAATGAGGTTGCGTCGAGTTGGTCATTGGTGGGACCGATTCGTCGATAACCGTTGCAGCATTGGATGAGCTAGTTGCAGCAGGTGTAATGGCAGGCGTTGATGTTGCTGACATCGTTGGAGCGACAGCCATGATTTCTTCCATTGTGGCGTCGAGAATGGTTGATGGGGTAGTGGTTATTTCATCCACCCCGGGATCAGGGCAGCCATACTTCAGGCATTGTTGCAGTATAGCTTCGATCTTGTTGTTCAACTCTTGACTATAGCCTACCGAGTAGTAATTACCAATAAAAAAGGTAGGGACGGCTGATGGTTCAAAGCCATATTTTGCAGCCATCTCAAAAAATAATTTTTGATTTTCTTCTACATAGTAAACTTCATATGCTTTCAGCTCCACCCCCGGATATTTCGCCGATAAACTCTCAAGATAAGGCTTGGCTATGGCACAATGAGGACAGCCATCCCCCCAAAAGAGATAAATATACCCCGGATGCGGCGGAGGGGTTGCTGTTTGGGCATTACCTTCCTTTACCCCCATTAAGAACAAACAACATAGAAGGCATATTCCGGATATGATTTTTGCATATTTTCGATTTGGATTGTCCATAGAAAGCAATTTTAGAATTTTTATGATGGGATTTATTAATAATCCGAGCCTATCCTTTACCAATTAGTGCAACAACTCTGTATGATCAATTAATTTGCCATCGATAAATGCCTGGACCGCTTCATCTATATCCTGCAAATCGGTGACCACCGGTTGAATATTCAAACGTCGCATACTTTCATAAGCACCCATCCCCATGCCACCACATAACAAAGCCTTGCAGTCTGCTATGGTTTCCGCCATGCTGATATGCTTATTATGGGAAGCTGAATCCAAGCCATGACCTTGCCCTTGACCATGCGACTCTTCAGAATCATGTCCGGCGAAAAAATGGCTGTGTCCCATTTTTTCACGCATCTCTTTATTGACAACCTCACCATTTTCGATAGTAACGACTAAATAATAAGGTGCCCTGCCAAAATGCTGACTGATTGTTTTACCATCATCTGTAATTATTGCAACTTTCATCGTAAGCTCCTTTTTTAAATTTATTGAAGAAAAATGGCGGCTTCCAGGTTCATCACGTTCGTCAGTGGGGTAAAGCACTAACAAAAATTTTGCGATGTCTTTATCTAAAGTATTCCAGCAATGAGGTAGATGAGCTTCGAACAACAGGCTGTCGCCCTCTTTTAAAAAATAGTCCTCATTATCAATTTGATAATGGACAGTCCCCTTTAGGCAATAAATGAATTCGTGCCCGGTATGCACGATCATGCGATCACCACTGCCAGCCCCCGGCAGCAATTCAACGATAAAAGGCTGTACAGAATTTTTATTGAAGGCTTCGCCCAAATTCTCTAATTTCGTTTTACCTATTATGGCAGATGGTCTTTGTTCTTGCGAGGTAAAGACTATTTTCTGGCTCACCGGTCCTAATTCGAAAAAAGCTGTAATGGGTACATCTAATGCGAGAGCTAATTGTTGTAATGTGCTGACCGAAGGTGAAGATTTCCCATTTTCTAACAAACTCAACGTGTTGATATTCAAACCGCTCCGGTCTGCCAAAGCTCGCAATGAAAGACAGCGCTTGTTGCGTAACTCGCGCAGTTTTCTTCCCACCAACACCTCAGTGGATAATTCCTCATTGAAACTTTGGGAATGGAAAATATTCATATTTTGAATATCCTTGCCTTAATCATATACCATATTATTATAGTACAATATTTGATTATTACAAGGTTTATTCCTAATTTATTTATAATAAATAATTATATTGAAGAATATTCGTTTATAATCTATTGACATTAATAGAATAGTGGTGTATATTATAAAAAATAAACTTATGTGGAGAATTTAGATATTATGCCACGACAACGAAGAGGCTGGGCAATGGGAGGAGGGCATGGATTTCGCGATCGTCATTCACCTCTTATAGTTTCCATGCTTGAACCAACCTTGCTTATCTTACTCAAAGAGCGATCAAGACACGGGTACACATTGCTATCAGACCTGGCAGAGCTTGGAATGGGTACCATTCATCCCAGTGTGGTTTATCGCACATTACGAGATTTGGAAGAATTAACCTGGGTGCAATCCATTTGGGAAGCCGATCAAACCCAAGGTCCTCCTCGTCGTACTTATTCATTAACCACTCAAGGGGAAGAGGCTTTGAAATTCTGGCTGGATGAACTTGTATTAACCCGTGACCTCATAACAAATCTGGTAAATCGTATTCCAAAATAAGAAAGGAGTAAATTCAATGCCTGCAAGAGATGGAACAGGACCATTAGGACAGGGACCTCGCTCTGGACGAGGTCTAGGCAACTGCAATCCAAAGCGTCAATCCGCTGTAAAAACATCACCCCAGACCATATCGACTTTTCGGCCTAATTGGTTTGGTCAATTATGGGGAAATACCTTTAGTCGTGTCTGGGGTCGCGGTCGTCGAAATCGAATGTTTTGGAAATAAATCTTATTGATGACTATAAGGAGTAT
>JBDKUB010000237.1:0-4814 GCA_039679915.1 Anaerolineaceae bacterium | reverse complement strand
ACGAGGTATTGCGCTGCGATAGCGACATTGTTCAACAAACAAAATCCCATTCCCTGATTCGAGGTTGCATGGTGTCCTGGTGGACGGGTTAAGGCAAATCCATACCGGGCTTCTCCCTTCCAAACCTTATCTGCCACAGCAATGGCTCCACCGGCTGTATTTATCGCAATATTCCAAGAAGCCGGCGTGGTATAAGTATCTGAGTCTAGAGGTTCACCTCTCTTGCAGGCGGCTTCCAAATATTTCAGGTACATTTCCGTATGCACACTGGATAAAACCTCTGCAGGAGGCAATATGGGAGAAATTGCATGCTCATCATCCCAATATCCAGCTTGCGACAAGGCAGTTTTTATAATTTCCACCCGTTCAGGATTTTCTGGATGGCCCGATTCAGCATGGGCTTGGTGACCCATTGGATAATATAATACAAGCTGTTCCACTATTACCTCCGGAATTATCTGTTATTGCATATTATATTAAACAAATCCAATAGAGAATCCCCTTTTGAGACAATCAGGCTGGTAAAATTATTGTAATGGAATATCGATCATGTCGAGAGGAATATTATGACTGAATTACTTTATCACACGAATAGCTACCTGCAAAATTTTACATCCAAAATAACTGAATTAAATCAAGAATTGCATGGCATTATACTCGAAAAAACCGCTTTTTATCCGGGTGGCGGTGGTCAGCCATCAGACAGCGGCACATTAACATGGGATTCAAAATCTATTCCGGTAATTCGCCTTAAAAAAATTGGCGATGATGTCATCCATCAAATTCCCCTCGATGTGGAGTTGCCTCCAATCGGCGTAGAATTGACCGGCCAAATCGACTGGACCAGACGTTTTCAATTGATGAGAACCCACACTGCGTTACATATATTGTGCGGTGTGGTTTTTCATCGATATGCTGCCTTAGTCACCGGCGGTGACATGGAGCCACTAAAAGGCAGAATGGATTTCGAATTCGAGACCATGCATAAAGATTTAGTAACCGAAATAGAAAACGCCGTGAACCAAGAAGTCCAAAAAAATCACCCTATACAAGTCAGAATATTACCGCGTGAAGAAGCATTTACTATCCCCGATTTGATTCGCACAAAAATCAATTTGCTGCCCGAGGGAATCAGTCATGTCCGTGTGGTTGAGATTGTCGGATTAGATTTACAAGCTGATGGCGGTACCCACGTAAATAATACAAAAGAAGTTGGGCAGATTCGCGTGGTAGACTACAAGAGCAAAGGGAAAATCAATAAAAGAATATATATCGAATTATCAGAATAAATGCGAGCTACTTACCAGTCGATTACTGTGGTTTAAACTTTACTTTCCCATTGTCTTGTGACAAAACGTTTTCCAGTTTATCCCCTTTTTTTACATGAAACACGGGAACCGTAGCTGGAACCGATAAGTTTAATTCAGGAATTTCTATTGCTTCGTCTCCAAAACTGTGCCGATTCAAAAATATAACGATGGGATGCATTCCTCGTTGGATAAGGGATATGACCAAAGGTGTTATTTTTTCCTCGCTTGAGGGGGTAATAAGCAATATCGTACTGCCTCTTGCCAGGTTTTGAATCTGGGCATTCACAACAGCTTGCAGAGGCAGGTTCCCATCCCCTCGAATCAAAGCTAGTGTCTCTAATATTTTCCCCATTTGGCGAGCACCTCGATCTGAAGGTAAAACCCACAAATTTTTGCCAGCACTGACGAAGCCCACTACTCTTCCATTTTTCAAATAATAACGTGATAACGAAGCAGCAATACAAACAGCATATTCTACCGTCGAAGCCGGCAAAGGTATGCTGACAGATGGTCTCCACATTTCCCGCATTTCCAACTTAGGCAGCTCTTCCTTGATTTCAAATTGGTTATTGCGTTCAACATCCAGAAAGATCCATACCTCTGCCATCGGATCTAGCTCATATTCTTTGACAATGAAACGATTTCTTCGAGCTGTACTAAGCCAGTGTATCCTGTTCAAAGGGTCGCCTTGAACATAATCTCTTACCCCCGCTGCATTGGGCGTAATTTGATGGGTTCTTCTTCTTAAAGCTTCACCCCCTGCCAACCACCCCGCCGGACTCGGGAATGAGTTGATTTGAACCATCAATGGATATACGAGCAAATGGTCGACCGCTGGAAATTTCTTTTTCACAGAAAACAAGCCAAAAAAGTCACTCGCCAATAATTCGGTTTCTCCTAAAGAAAACACTCCCCTTTCCAAGAGACGTGTTCTAGCAACAAATGTGCGTACCTCATGGCTTCGAATCAGCGTCAATATGTGGGACTGTTTGATGCCGGGCAATGTCGAATCATCTTTCACTTCCACCCAAATTCTTGGTATAGACCGATGATTGATGATTTCGAATCGCTCTTCGAATATCTGACCAACCTGCGAGCGTAATGTGCGAGGTGTTCGCCTTATCGAAAGGCCCACCAGTGATAATTGGGTGTACAACCAGCTTATGAGAATAATGAACCCCCATACATAGGCAAATCGATAATAATAAGATTGCCCGGTTATAACGCCTCCCAAAATGCAGGCAATGGTCAATAAAATGACTATGCGTAGTGAATAACTCATCCTTCGTCCATCTCGGAAACATCACCGCCCGGTACTGCCACCATCCCTAATATCTCCGTTATTACCTGTTCAGAATTGATGTCGCGGATGCGGGCAGAAGGATTCAATATAATTCGATGACCAAATGTTGGACTTGCCAATACCTTGATATCGTCGGGTGTGACGTAATTTCTACCTAATATGGCTGCTCTAGCTTGAGCGCATTTAAATAAAGCTAAACTCCCGCGCGGACTTACACCCAAATAAACTTCCGAATGGCTTCTGGTTTGACGTGACAAATTTACGATATATTTTTTTATCGGAGCCGATACAAGAACTTCTTTAACAGCTTCTTGCATCGCCAATAGTTCTTCCACTGAAATAATTTGTTGTAATGATTCTATTGGATGTTTAAATTGTTGGTCTTCGAGAATCCGAATCTCATCTGCTAATTCTGGATATCCAAGGCGAATTCTCATCAAGAACCTGTCCAATTGAGCCTCGGGCAAGGGGAATGTTCCTTCATACTCAATAGGATTCTGGGTAGCCAATACCATAAAAGGACGTGGTAGGTTATGGGTCGTTCCATCTACGGTAACCTGGTGTTCTTCCATCGCTTCCAACAAAGCAGCCTGAGTCTTGGGTGTAGCTCGGTTTATCTCATCTGCCAGCACGATTTGCGCCATAATTGGGCCAGGGCGAAACTCAAAGGTCTGTTTGACTTGGTTATAGATGGAAACCCCGGTAACATCGCTGGGTAACATATCCGGAGTGAATTGAATTCGCCCAAAACTTATCCCCAGCGACTTAGCGATGCTGCGCGCCAGCATGGTTTTTCCAACCCCGGGAATATCTTCGATCAATAAATGCCCTTGACAAAGTAAATTTATCAAAGAAAGTTCGATAATACTGCGCTTTCCGACAATGACTTTTTCGATGTTGGTAATTACTTTTTCAGCAAACGCCTTAACGTTATCAGTTTCCATATCCACTCCGTAAGGATGATTTACTTAAAATAAAAAACATTCAAAACCAGCCATAATGCACTGTAATTCAATGTTTTTCGCATCCGATAATATCCTGCAAATAGCAATAAAGATAACACCAAGCCATTGGAATAGCGCAACAGTCCCCCGGTTTCACGAAATGTTGAAAATGGCATAAACATAATCGACAAGCAATTTAAGAACAGCGCTAAAGAGAATACATTAATTTCCTTTACCAGCCATTTCTTTATCGAAACAACAACCCCCCAAATAGACGGAAGTACGATAGCCGGTCCAAATACGATCATCATCATGACCATATACCAAAGACTGTATTTGCCTATGCGCAGCAATCCCATATATGGGATAATCTCAAATGAAGTCGCCATTGCCCCACCTGAACCAATTCCAAATTCACCAAATACCTGCCATAGCCAGACTTGAAATAATGCATAGGGAATAAAAATAATCCCGATTATACCGATGACTTTCTGCCATTGCTTCTCATACAGCTCGATCAATAAAAATGCTAAAACAAATAGGATGACCACTTCTTTAGCCAATAATGCCAAACCTAATAATACCCACGTAAGGATATATTTTTTATCGAGATAAGTCAATAAAGCTAATACAATCAACCCAAATGCCAATGGCTCAGGTAAATCTAGCCTGATCGCTAATCCCAATCCAACCCAACACCCATATATCACAGCATACCATCGATTGATTCCCCACCGCATGAATATGCGTTCAAATGCCCAAGTTCCACCCACTTGAAACAAGAGGTTGATCGCCAATATCGCCCACGGAATAATATGGATATTTCCCAAGCTGATTAGCCGGGCAAGTAGAGGCAGTAGAATTCGCTGATAACGATAAGCAGGGACATCGAGATAAGCTTTGACCGTTGAGGGGTCCGGATCCCTGGCGATGAAGTAGATGAATTGTCCATCATAGCCTTCGGTTCCGTTGGCATCCCCTTCGCTGAATTTCGTGCCAATCCGCACCAGTGCCAAAGGATCTCCTCCCGCATCAAGAATCACAATCCCCGTCACCATGACCATAGCCAAAAAGGTCACGAACCATGGGCTGATGAAAATATCTTTAATGGATTGAGCTACTTTTTGACTGTTTTTTTCCAAGGAACAACCGTAATTATTAACATAGTTAGTAAGCTGATTATGCTTATCGTTAGTCCAACATAGAATGAAATCGGTCGATAGTCGAATGCGACAACATGATGACCACTATCAACCT
>JBDKUB010000554.1:0-2777 GCA_039679915.1 Anaerolineaceae bacterium | reverse complement strand
GCACCGCCAATTGCCACAAGTTTCGAAAGCACCGATTGTTCTCGTTCGGTGAGGAAGACATCGATTTTGCGGGCATATTCATCCGCCTGTTTTATCAAATCGGCTTCATCCAATGTGGTCAATTGTCGATCTTGCATAAGCCATTGCCCATTTACCATGACGTCTGTTACATCGGTGGATTTAGCTGCGTATACGATTTGAGCATATATACCATGTTCTTCGCGTTGGAAACGCGGCGTGTTGTGTAATGGGAAGATATCCAATACAATCAAATCAGCTCGTTTTCCAGGTTCCAGGCTTCCAGTGATATCGCCAATGTGCAGAGCTTTTGCACCCATGCGAGTTGCCATGCTCAATGTAATTTGGGCTGGAATAACAGTTGGGTCGTTGGTAATTGCTTTGGCAATGAAAGAAGCCAGACGCATTTCTTCGAACATATCTAAATCATTATTCGAAGCCGGCCCATCGGTGCCAATGCCAACATTCAAACCCGTATCGATCATCTTGCTGACCGGCGCAAAACCCGAAGCTAATTTTAAGTTAGAGGATGGGTTATGGACAACGCCAGCTTTATGGTGCAGCAGGGTTAGAATTTCTCCTTCATCGACATGAACGCAATGAGCTGCCACAACTTTTGCATCGAATAGATTTTGTTTCTTAACATAGGGGATAACCGGCATGCCATGTTCTTCACGTGAATTTTCTTCTTCTTGAGCGGTTTCTGCCAGATGAGTAAGCAACGGGACATCGAATTCAGCCGCTAATGCGGAGCATGATCGGAAAATCTCATCTGTGCAAGTATCGGGAGCATGCGGCGCTACAGTCGGGATGATAAGTGAATGCCCTTTCCAGCGTTCGATATAATCCCTGGCTGAGCTCAACGACTCTTCAAAAAATTGCGCATCAGGTGCGGGGAATTTCAATACTGTTTGACCGCAGATTGCCCGTAAACCCGCATATGCCGTGGCTTTGGCGACTTCTTCTTCGAAATAATACATATCTGCAAAACATGTTACACCTGAGCGGATCAATTCGATACACGATAATAAAGTGCCCAGGTGGACAAATTCCGGTGAAACGAATTCTCGCTCGACGGGCATTATGTATCCCATCAGCCAAACATCCAGACGTAGATCATCAGCGAGACCACGCAATAGGGACATGGGTGTGTGGGTGTGAGCATTGATCAAACCCGGCATTACAACTTTCCTCTGGCAATCTAGGACTTGTTCGGATTGGTATTGCGCCTTTATTTCTGTCTGCATCCCTACCGCCTGGATGTGATCCCCTTGAATGGCTACGGCGCCAGGTTCGAAAATTTGATAATTTTCATCCATTGTAATGACGATTGCATTAGTTAGAAGTAGATCGCTGTTAGCCACATTTTCTCCTTATAAATTACGAATTATATCCAAACAATGATTAATTGCCCATTGGGTGGCATTGGAAGGAGGTCCGCCATAAGGACGAGAATATTTCTTAACATCCGCAGGAGAAATCAATATAATAAAAACATCATGCTTTTCTTTTTGAGGATAAACTGCGACCCCAAGAGTTACTTCTGTCGAATATTTCTGATTGACCGCCGCGACCATAACATCGAAATCATTAGGTTGGGGGAGTGTGGTTATAACTTCACCTCCCACATATACTCGATTGAATGGGGTAAGCCGCTTGGTTAATTCACCACCTAGCCCAGCTTCGAGGGTGCTCAATTTCCATGACTTATCGGCTAGAATTTGGATGATAGTATTTTCTAGTGTTTCGTTATCAATGCCGTAGATCCACTTACCAACTCGATTGCGAATCTCCAATTCGACGTTTTCGATCCATTGGCTGGCAAGCTCTGGTGTTTCAGCTTTAGCTGTGATGCGGATATCGACTTGACCAGAATGAGCAGCTAACCCTACGGTTGGATTGGATAGAGCTTCCAGGTCCCCAATGTAACTATCGAGCTGAGATTCTCCGATTCCAGCAGTATGTAAAATCCGCGATAAAATCACACTACGAATGTGATATCTCTGTCGTAAATATGGAATGACAAAGTTAAGGGTTAAAAATTCCATTTCCTGAGGAACCCCAGGTAATGAAATTATGGATTGGTGGTCACGTTCGAGATAAAAAGCAGGTGCTGTACCTACTGGATTTTCGATTGCTGTGGCACTGTGAGGAATATATGCCTGACGCTTATTGTTTTCGGTGGGTGGTCGGGCGTAACGGGTAAAACGATCTTGAATTTGCTGCCATAATTCTGGGTGGAAATCGGCGGTTTCGTGAAAGGCTAATGCGACCGCGTCCCTCGTAGGATCGTCGACGGTTGGCCCTAGGCCGCCGGTGGTGATAATGATATCTGCACGGGATAAGGCTTCTTGTATCGCTTGTGCGATGCGTTGGGCATTATCGCCAATTGTAGTTGTGCGATATAAATCGATGCCGTTGTCGCGTAAAATTTTAGCGAGGAATTGGGAGTTTGTATCCAGAATTTCGCCTAATAATAATTCCGTCCCAATCGAGATCAATTCTGCGGAGGGCATATCATGATTCCTTCTATATTCTACCATCGGCACAAACTATTGACAGGTTAACAACCCACTGATAGAATTTCAAAAATTACCCAGGAGAAGAAAAATGCCGAATAAGAAATTTCTAATTCCTATCATTGTATTTCAGATATTGCCTATTATTATCTTCCCATTGGAAACTATTACAGCAGGTATATCGATATTTGGCATTGTTGCATTGTTATTTGCATTGTTAGGTTTTGGCATATGGCGAGG
>JBDKUB010000127.1:0-2672 GCA_039679915.1 Anaerolineaceae bacterium | reverse complement strand
CATTCATGATTCAATTATACGTCAGGCTGCTTTGATGAGTATATCCATTGTGGAAGTGCTTTTCTAGTTGGATATATCTCGTCATGGCGAGGAGCACTCTTTGCGACGAAGCCATCTTTCGAAGAGCCCAGGATTGCTTCGTAGCCTTCGGTTACTCGCAATGACAGGATTCTCTTTCGTCATGGCGCGCGTTTCTCTGTCTGGATAAAATGAGCAATTTTATTCAATCCATATTTGCTATTAAACGAAAAGCATGATATAAAGTTAATTCACTTTATTATTGATTTTCTTCGCCTGTTATCTTTTTTCACCTTATTTTAAATATAAAAAGGAGTGTCGATCATGGCCATCCGCAAATTATCCCCTCTATTATTAGTATTATTATTTTTGTTCGTGGCAGGCATTATCGGAGCTGGTTTGGTGCAAATTTCTTCTGCCCAAAGCTCTTCACAGGCAACAACCCAGACCGATGAAAATATTGTCTCGAGTCAAAGCATTACGCTTACACCATCCAATTTCGCTCAATTGAACGACGCCAATATCACCATCGATTTCCCAGAATATTCAGTGGAATCCGATACCAAGGTCAATCTATATATCTTGGAAAATTCTCTCAACTCGACCGGTTGGCGGGGGACCAGCCTATCCTCATTTATGGTTTGGGCAGGCGATGAAACCGGCTTACAAATCACAGCCTTCAAGAAACCGTCGGTAATAACCATTCAATACCCTGAACCCGCCGATAGCAGCCAAGAGGGCATGCTTAAGCTTTTTTATTGGCAGGAAATACCTGGCGAATGGCAAGATGTGGCTGATCTGTGTGGTTCAACTTACCAACGCGATCTGGCTGCCAATCAGATATCGGTCGATTCTTGCGTATTAGGCGAGTTTGTACTGCTTATAGATTCCCCCAAACCAAATTATGGATACCTTCCAAACATTATCCGACAAGATGAAACCGTATACAGCCTTTCCGGAAAGGTCACCAACGACCAGGGTAGCCCCATCGAAGGTGTCCAACTGGATGTCGGCTCTCCCAATATTGCATTCAGTAATAAAAACGGTGAATACACAATCGACAATCTAACGGCTGGCGTTTACACCATCAACCTGCAGAAAAATGGCTATTCTTTCCCCACCTCAGGTTTGTCAGTGAATGTTCCGAATTCGAAAAACGGAGTCAATTTCATCGCCGCCCTGGAGCCGGGTTGTTTTCAAGAAGCTAAAAATGGCGGCTTCGAGAAGGATAAAAACTGGTCGATTCACGGTTCCAAATATCCAGCCGGTTATACCACCTGGCGTTCACATAATGGGTTACGCTCGATGCGTACCGGCATTTTCAACCCTTATGACAATATCTTGAGCTATTCGGTGTTCAGCCAGTATGTCGATATTCCCACTCATACCGAGTCGGTCACATTGACCGTCTGGATATATCAGAAGAGCACGGAGGAAAAGATTGCCTCGCTGTCGACGCAAGCCAATGGTTTGGAATCGGTCGAAGCGCCCAGCGGCGATCTCAATTATATTAAACTCCTCGATACCAACCACACTGCTTTGGCAACGGTATGGCAGGATAAAGAGGATACCAATGCTTGGGTTAAATATACTTTCCTTTTATCCGGCTTCGATGGACAGAGATTGCAGCTCCTGTTCGGCACCTACAATGATGGCAAAGGCGGCGTTACGGGGATGTTTGTGGATGATGTGTCGTTGATCCCCTGCATCGACCCCGCTTATTTACCCACGCCCACACCTACCCGCACCGCTACACCGACTCGTACGCCGACCCCGACGCGAACTGTGACACCCACACCTACCATTACCCCTACCCCAACGATTTCAATGGTCGGCTGTAATACCAATTTGATTACCAATTCGAATTTCGAAAAGGATAAAGGTTGGAATATTCGCACTTCAGCCTGTTCACCTTACTATTCGGGTGCAAAATCTCATAGCGGTGACTGGTCCATGTTTTCCGGTATCGCCCCTAAGGAATATAACACTTATTGTTTCTCCGTTTTTACTCAATCGATATATATCCCTACCAACGCCACCAGCGCCACACTGGATTATTGGATTTACGCCACAACCAGCGAATCGATCAATTCCGTCCCATTAGCTGCCCTACCCACCGGAGATATATTCGAGGATTCTGCGCTTCAAGCAACTCTGGCAGGCGATGCTCAATACCTGGCAATCAAAGATGCCAATGGCGATCTCCACTACATATTATGGCAGCGAGCCGACAGTGATGGCTGGGTAGAGCTAACGGCTGACCTGACCGCATACGCTGGGCAAAACATCGAGCTTCGATACGGCGTTTTCAACGATGGCGAAGGTGGGGTTACCGGCATGTATATAGATGATGTCACGGTTAACACCATTTGCCCAACGCCGTAATTTCTAACCCATCATCTTAAAGCAGCCTATCTTTTATCCCCCCATTTTTTACAAAAATGGGGGGATTTCCGCAGGACCGGGGGCATAAAAAAAAACGATTACGGTATAATCCTCGTGGTTTGCTGTGCCCGCCATGATGATATTCTTAGCCGTAATAATCCAAGTAGTGTGTTATGCTATTCTGGCAATGCTCATTGAAAGCAGCCTGGGATTTACTCATATCCACGCTCAATGGCGTTTGCGCCTGGCTTTTCTGCTCAGCAGCGCTC
>JBDKUB010000412.1:0-4035 GCA_039679915.1 Anaerolineaceae bacterium | reverse complement strand
TAGGGGTTGTCCTAAAAGAAGGCTGTCACCTCGAGCGAAGCGAGAGGTCTTTTCATAATTATGCTAAGATGTCTCGCTGCTCCTTCGCTACGCTCAGGACATGGCTCGACATGACATTCATGATTTTTTATACAGCCTCGTTTTTTCCACAACCCCCAACCGTAGTGACGACTTTAGTCGTTATCTTCCCCAAATCAAAACCGTAATAGGGGTTGTCCTAAAAGAAGGCTGTCACCTCGAGCGAAGCGAGAGGTCTTTTCATAATTATGCTAAGATGTCTCGCTGCTCCTTCGCTACGCTCAGGACATGGCTCGACATGACATATAGGACTTTCGAGACAGCCCCTTTATCCCTGGAATAACGTAGTAACGACTTTAGTCGTTTTGTCCCAAAATTTGTATCTTAAAAATATTCGATAATCAAATAGCAACAAAATAATTTTTATGTAGGGGATCAGAGTCTTTAGTCCGATTTACCAATTATTATGAAACAATTTTGAAGAATTTTTTAATAATTTCTTTCATTTATTCTATTTATCATGTATAATAAATTATTAGCTTCATGGTTTTATTAAAAATGAATTTATAGTACGTTATGAAGTTGATAATGCTTTTTGATTTCGTGAACGCTACCATTATTCCATCTTTTTCTTTCATCCTTCTCTTCCGTAGCGTTTACTAAATACCTGCCGCGTTTATTATTATTATGGTGCGGCCTTTTGCGTGATTATGATCTTCTATAATGATTGTTATGGTGCGTTTTGACACGTAGGTCCTCCGGAGCATTGTGTTCCTGGGGCAATTGTCTAAATCATCAGGTCAGTTTTTCTGTATATACTCGCCTGTATCAATCACTGGATAGGATAATGTCGTGTTTGTAACCTCTTTGCAATTAAACGACTTCATCATCGATATTTGAGTATTATTTCCTATCCAGATTTAATTCAAACGAGATCATATTCCATCTGCATTTGGCCGTGATCATTTCAGGCAGGATCACGGCTGTATTTTTTTAATGGGTGTTCGTTCGTGACAAAATTAATTACTGCCTTAAAGGTTCAATCGAAAAATCGCAATCGCATCAATGTTTATCTTGATGGAGAGTTTGCTTTTGGATTATCGCGTTTTGTTGCCGCCTGGCTTAGAGTGGGACAATCTCTTTCCGATGAAAAAATTGCCTCACTGATTGCCGATGATGAACGGGAGGCAGCCTATCAACGCGCCCTTCATTACATATCAATTCGCGAACGTTCAACAACAGAAGTACGCCAATTTCTTACGAAACACAATGTTCCCTTCCAGGTCATCGAGTATACGCTCGAACGGCTGCATAACAACCATTTAGTCAATGATGAAAACTTTGCCGAAACCTGGATTGAGAACCGTTTAGAATTTAAACCCCGCAGTCGGCGTGCTCTTTCTATCGAGTTATATCAAAAAGGGATTCCTCAGGAAATAATAGAACAAAAATTAGAGAATGTCGATGAGGAAGAATTGGTCTACCAAGCTGCCCTCAAATGCGCTCGTAAATATTCTCATCTGGAATGGACAGAATTTCGCAAACGGTTGCTAGGCTTTTTAGCCCGCCGTGGATTCAATTATGAACTATCATCAGCCGCTGTTTCAAAAGTATGGGAAGAATTAAAATCAATGGATTTATCTTCGTCCAGGACGAATATAAAGAGGTAGAGTTATGGAAATTTGGATGTGGGCTATCATCATTGTTTTTGTGGCAATCGCAGGTGCCATAATTGGATATTTTATCAAGCAAGCGATCATTGAAAGGTCTCTTGAAAAAGAAAAGGCTGAAGCCGACCGGATTTTAACCGAAGCAACGCAAAAAGCCCAGGATATAGAACTGGAAGCAAAAAATAAAGCCCTTGAGGTACGTCAGGCAGCCGAGGCAGAAATAGTTCGGCGAAGAAATGAATTAAGCAAAGAAGAAGATCGTCTCCAAAAACGCCGCGAAGAATTAGATATTCGCACCGACAGATTAGAAAAACGAGAACAAGCCATCAATAAACGACAAAGTGTAATCGATAAACGCACCAATGAGGTGGAAAAACTTTATGAGCAGGAAATCGAAGAATTACAGCGCATCTCCGCTATGAGCATTGATGAAGCGCGTCAGCATTTGCTGGATGAAGTCGAAAAAGATACTCGCACCGACATGGCACGTATCATTCGTCAAATAGAAGCTGAAGCTAGAGAAGAGGGCGAACAGCGGGCACGGGGTATCATCGCCACTGCCATTCAACGTGTCGCTTCCGAGCATGTATCTGAAATCACCACTTCGGTTATTCCCTTACCGTCCGATGAAATGAAAGGGCGCATCATCGGGCGTAATGGTCGGAACATCCACGCATTCGAACAGGCTGCCGGAGTGGATGTAATTGTCGATGACACTCCGGAAGCAGTCACAATATCCTGCTTCGATCCAGTCCGACGGGAAGTTGCCTACCGTTCATTGGAAAAACTCGTTTTAGATGGACGGATTCACCCGGCTCATATCGAAAAAATATTGAAAAATGAGCAAAAAGAAGTCGAACGAATTATCGTCGAATCGGGTGAGGAAGCAGCTTATGATGCCGGCGTGCCTGGATTGCATCCGGAGATCATCAAAATGCTTGGGCGATTGAAATATCGGACCTCTTACGGTCAAAATCAATTAGCCCATGCCGTCGAAACGGCAAAGCTGGCTGCTGTCATTGCCTCCGAATTGGGCGCAGACGTCGAAGTGTGTAAAGTGGCTGCCTTGCTGCACGACATCGGCAAAGCAATGGATTACAACGTGGAAGGGACACACGCCCAAATAGGCGCTGAATATGTCCGCCGCTTTGGAGTTAACCATAAAATCGTCAATGCCATTGCCTCTCATCACCATGAAGAAGACCAGGAATCCGTGGAAGCTGCAATTGTCGAAGCTGCCGACGCTGTTTCGGGTGCAAGACCAGGCGCACGCCGTGAAAGCCTTGAACAATACCTAAAACGAGTACGCGCCCTGGAAGAAATCGCTAATTCTTATAAAGGAGTTAATCAAAGTTATGCACTGCAGGCTGGCCGGGAAATTCGGATCTTTGTCCGCCCTGAAGACATCGACGACCTGGATGCGATCCGTCTGGCGAGAGATATTGCGAAAAAAGTCGAGGAGACCATGCAATACCCCGGGCAAATTAAGGTCACCGTCATTCGAGAGACGCGCGCTGTGGATTACGCCAAATAGAATTAAGATAAAAAAGGATTGTAAAGCCTCTCCTCCCCTATGGTGGTTGCCGGACCATGCCCTGTAAACAAACGGGTTTCATCGGGTAAGGTCAATATCTGGGTTTGGATGCTATCGAGCAATAATGAATAATCACCCCCCGGTAAATCTGCGCGCCCGATGCTGCCCTGGAATATTACATCCCCACAAAACATCACCGCTTCTGATTCGCAGTAAAACACCACATGGCCAGGCGTATGCCCCGGGGCATGTCTCACTTCGAATTCATACTCTCCCAATAATAATTTCTGTCCATGAAAAAGCTTAAAATCAGGCTGCGGTCCCGCATCGATGTGCAACCCGAATAATGGAGCCCCACCCTGTGTTTTCCATAAGGCGAGATCATCCTCGTGAAGTGCAATCCTCGGCAGCGAAGCAAGGCAGCGGCACAATTCGGCAATACCCCCAATATGATCGAAGTGGGCGTGCGTCAGCCATATTTGCTTGATCTGCCAACCGTTCTGCTCGGCTATCTCATAAATTCGCTTGCCATCCCAGGCAGGGTCGATAACCACAGCATCCTTCGTTTCAGTATCCGCCAGCACATAACCATTGGTTTGTAACGATCCTAGTATTAGGGTTGTAATATTAAGCATGCGTCCTTTTTCCTTTTGTTATCTTATGGATCATTCCAATTATAAAATCAAGTTCAAACGCCACACCGATAAAAAATCCGATGCTGCCCAAAAGTCGGGCAATATCACCACGTAATCCACAAAAATTCATCGCAGTTAGCTCGATCAATTGGGTCGAAACTAATTTTCGAGTTGTTCC
>JBDKUB010000296.1:0-3017 GCA_039679915.1 Anaerolineaceae bacterium | reverse complement strand
ATATATGTTTCCTTGTTGAATTAAAAGCCTTTATCCATGCATAAAATCGCCGTTGCCATCCAGGTTATCTTCTTCGAGTTGACTCGTCGGGCGATAATGACGGACGTAATATTGGTATAAGCCTGTGCGCAAGCGCTGGGCGAATTGTTCGGTTTTTTCTGCAGAAAATCCACTATCCTCCAGAATATTGTTGATCAGTGATTCGGTATTCTCAGGAGGCGCGTTGCGCTTGGCAAGCCTCTCCATTCCTTTTAAGATAGATTTCAGCGATTTGTGCTGGGCGCGTACAACTTCATTCGGTACCAATCCGCCTCTGCCGCTGATTACCAGGTAGCTAGCGAATTTCGTGGCGAGCAGATTCAAATTATCTATCCAAGGGATTAAATCAGCATTAGCAAGGAAAGGTGGCTGATTGAGGACGATTGCATCACCCACAAATACAATTTCTTCTTCGGGTATGATGACCCACGAAGCCCCAAAAGAAGGTCCTGGGTGATGTTCGACCAGCACTTTAGGACCACCCCAGTGCAGTTCCAGACAGTCGGTGAAGGTAATATCGGGGGTAGCCCAGCGGGTGCCGATGACATCCAGGTAGGTTTCCCATTCAGCGCCGCTTTCGAATCCCTGCCCTTTGAAGATGTTTGGGCGGTTGCGAAAAATTTGAGCAGCTTTTTGCTGGGCGATGATGGTGCATTCCATCGTGCGAGCGCCTAGGGTGCGATCGATATGCGCATCAAGGCAAACGAGCACCCGGTTTGTTCCGCCGCGTTGATTGATCAATGATGAGCGCCAGGAACGGGCGTCTTCTGGCTTTAGTGGCGCGTCGATCAAGATGGTGCCAAAAGGCAATACCAGCGCTCCCAGGGTTACTCCGAGGTATTCATCTTCATAATAAATGCCTTGTTTGATTTGCTGCATGGTTCTCCTTAGAATAAGCCGGTTAAATCAAGCGTTGTTGATTGTGGCTTCGATTGGCATGGTGAGTTTAAAGCAGGAACCACCACCTGGGTTGTTTTCTACCCAAATACGCCCCCCGTTCGCTTCAACTGCCAGCCGGCAATATGCCAGCCCCAGGCCGAAACCACGCGGTCCGTTCTGCGAATGCAGCCGGGTGAATTTTTCGAAAATGCGGTTCTGATCAGCTTCCGGGATGCCCGAGCCATTATCCTGTACCCATATCAAGACATGCTCATCATTGACTTGCGATCCCAAAATTATCTGGCTTTCTGATGGGGAGTATTTTACTGCATTCTCTAGCAGGTTGATCAAAACTCTCTTGATCATTTCAGCATCCACCCAAACCTGGGGTAAATCCGGTGAAAGCTGCATTACGATTTCTTGTTTTTTTGTTTGTGCAGTTGGTAGAACTGCGTCGACTGCCTCCATGGCCAACGCCAGAGGTGAAGTGGGTTGAAAATTGCCGACAGCATGACCCGCTTCGAGTCGGCGCATATCCAGCAGCGAATTAGTCAGCCGCTGTATTCTCTCTGTGGAACGAATGGCAATGTTGAGCAGTGATTTCAATGCCGGATCTTTATCCAGGGGGAGCATAGTTTCCAGCACATCCAGGCTAGAAACCACATTCGCTAAAGGCGACCGCAGGTCATGGTAGATCATGGATATTAGATCGTTGCGCAAATTTTCCAGGTTTTTGCGCTCGGTCAGGTTATGCAAAATCCACTGCAAGTGAGGCACGCCTTCGATTTGTACTTTGTGGACATAAACATGAACGGGGGTAGAATCGCCGGTTTGTGACACCAAGACCGCCTCATATGATATGGTTTCACCGGAATCCAAATCCGAAAATGCCTTGCCAACTTTGCTTTCATCGACCACTTGCAGATTACTGATGGGCATATTGCGTAAGGTTTCGCTCTTTAACCCTGAAAGAATTTCCGCCTGCCGGTTGGCTTCCAGAATGACGCCCTGACAATCGGTAATCAGGATGGGATCGATATTGTCTTCGAACAACTCGCGGTAGCGTTGGTGAGCAGCCTGGTGGCTCTCGAAAAGCTGCGCGTGACGTATAGCAGTACCTGCCAGACCGCCAATGCCGGTAAGCACGAGCAAGGCATCTTGCTCAAAAGAACCTTCGATGGGATTTAGAGCTTCGAGAATGCCAATCACTTCGCCGCGCCAGCGAATGGGTGCGCAGGCAATCGCTCGGGTTTGAAAATGGGTTCTTTTGTCCACACCTGGGAAAAAGCGGTTGTCGTTACTAACATCGGGAACGATCACCCCTTTGCCGTGAAGAGCAACCCAACCGGCAACTCCTTGCCCTAGTTTCAATCGGATTCCCAACACATTTTGATTTTTCAAGCTGGTAGAAGCTCTAAAAACAAGTTCTTCTTGTTTGGGGTCGATTAACGCCAGAGAAACTACTTCCACTCGCAGCGCCTGGCTGATTTGATCGAGAATCCGTTGCAGCACCTCTTCAAGTTTCAAACTGCCGGTGATGGCTGCGGCGCTTTCTGCTAGAGCTGCCATGACCAAAGCCCGTCGTTGGCTTTCAGCGTAAAGACGGGCATTCAAAATAGCAATGCCGGCTTGATCGGCGATGATCTGTAGTAATTCCAGGTGTTCTTGTTTGAAAAACCCGGGCGACGAATAAACCAGGGTCATCACCCCGATGAGCTGGTCGCGCACTTGCAAGGGTACGCTAACTGCCGACTTCGGCCCAGTAGCTTCTTCTTCGTCATCTGGGCGGCGCAGCCAGCGTTTATCCTGGCTGGTGTCATCGATCAGCACCGCCTGACGGTTTTTGGCAACCCAGCCAGCCAAGCCCTGTTTAAAAATCACTTGTAATTGTGCAGTGGTATGCTCTATGATGCGATCGCCAATCACAATCGCCGATTCGACGGGGTCCTCATTTTCGTCTAAGACGATAATACTGCCGCTGACCGCGCCAATATTCTTCATGGAAAGGATCATTACGCGCTGTAAAACGGTGTGTAGATCCAGGGCAGCGGTCAACTCCCGGTTAACGTTATATAAAAGCTCTAGACTCTTAACCGAAT
>JBDKUB010000085.1:0-2931 GCA_039679915.1 Anaerolineaceae bacterium | reverse complement strand
ATTATCTATGACGAGTCTTTATAGCCAAAGATGGGGTAAAAGTATCCCATTTTTATTAGCACTGATGGTATTGATCAGTTTGATATGGAATATTTCGATAAACATCACATACCCTCATGATGGTATTAATAATTTACAACCAGATGGTCGAGTAGTTGAAATCGAAGTAAATGGCCCGGCATATAATCACTTACAACCGGGGGATTTAATCCTATCGATTGAAAATGTTCCCCTAGGAAAAGCAATCCCGTATTATTCGAATAAACGTCCAGGAGATACACTTCATCTCGTTGTTGAACGTCAAGGACAACAAATTCCTGTCGAATTCGAATTGGCTTCTCCAAGCATCAAAGAAATCATTCGCCGATTAATTCCAGTGTTAGTAGCACTAATATTTTGGATAGTGGGTATAAGCGTTTTGGCTTTTACTCCAGGCGGATTGGTAGCCACTTTGTGTTTTCTAACTTGCATGCTGGGGAGCGCGTTTTTAATTTTTGGTTCGATATCGACGATGTCCACTTCGTGGGCATATGATGTCTATAGAATTTTATTTTGGATAGCAGGTCCAGTTTTGGTTCATTTTCATCTTTATTTTCCACAGACCAACGAATTTAAAAGGAAAAAATTACTCATAATTGTTCTATATGCTATTGGATTAACGGGCAGTCTGCCGTTTGTTATTTGGGGAGCAAAAACAATCAAATCTTATCCATGGTATACGATTATTTCATCTGCGGTTCAAATTTTTGTAGCATTTTGTTTATTATTGATTTTATTGTTAATGTATAACGCCTATAAACATCCAAACTCCGTTGGTGTTCATGGAAAAATTAGGATTGTTCTTTTAGGTGTATTGCTTGGAACAGTCCCATTAATCATGTTGACACTTTTACCAAATGCCCTTTTTAAGCAGCCTATTCATTCGATAGAATTTGCTTTCATTTGGTTCTCTGTAATTCCTTTAACCTATAGTTATGCAATCTTTCGTTTTCATCTTATTGAAATTGAAAAACATATCAATCGGGGTGCAACGTATATATTGGTATATTCGATTTTGGGTGGAGCGTATCTTATCCTCTATTTTATCTTGAAGAAATTATTACCCTATTCATCTTTAAGCGAACCCATCATCAATACAATCATCGTATTGGTGTTAGCCAGTTTACTTGCACCGCTCTACCATCGAGTTCAAATCATTGTCGATACATTGTTTTATGGGGGTTGGTACGATTATCGCTCTGCTGTAATCCAAATTACCCAAGGATTAGAACAAGTTACCGACATGCAAGAATTAGCGAATATTGTTAGTGAACGGCTGGTAAAAACATTACATCTGGAAGACACTTGTGTATTTTTAAGTGATTCTAAAGGCGATTTTTCATTTATTTCGGTTACCCCTCGCGTAAATTCACCCGACCCTGAAAATTGCCCTTTTCCTACTTTGCCACGCAGCAGCCTTGAATATTTGTTGAATATCGGCGTAGTCGAAAAAGCATCTCTCAAGAGGGCATTATCCGAAGTGACATTATCTCCGGAAGAGCACCAATTATTGAATAGTGAACAAGTTCATCTCTGGGTGCCTGTTTTAGGCCATGGACAGATTCAGGGATTTCTGGCTTTGGGTCCAAAATTTGGTGGCGATATTTTTAGCGCTGAGGATATGGATATTCTGCGGGTGGTTGCCAGGCAGATGGGACCAGTTATCGAGAATATCCAATTATTGAACCGATTGAAAGAACATGCCGCTGAATTGGAGGAAAGGGTTTTAGAAAGAACTGCGGAATTACATAACGCGAAAGAACGAGTGGAAGCAATTTTAGCAAGCGTTGGCGATGGTGTATTCGTTACCGATCTCAATGGTTGTATTCAAATAATCAATGACGCATTTGAAGATCAATCCGGATTTGTAATCGAGGAGATATATAATAAAAATTATTTGACTTTATTGAGTGAAAATAATAATCCCGATATCATTGAAAAAATGAGTCAAACGCTTGCGAATGGGGAAACATGGATTGGTGAACTGGAAAGTAGAAAAAAGTCAGGAAGCAAATATGATGTTCAATTGACCATTGCACCTGTTTTTGATCAAACCGGTAAAATGGTGAGTTACGTGGGTAGCCAACGCGATATCACCCAACAAAAGGAATTTGACCGCCTTAAAGACATGTTTGTTGCTGATGTTTCGCACGAACTCAGAACACCAACAACCAATATCAATTTGTATCTGGAGTTATTGGAATTCACCCCCAAAGAAAAATGGCCAGAATATATCTCTGTATTAAAAGAACAAGGTCTGCTTTTACGAGGATTGGTTGAAGATATTTTAGATCTTTCGCGTATATCGATTGGAAAACAGAATAAGACTGACTTTATGGACATTAATCTCAACCTCTTAATAGACCAGGTAATTACTGCGAATAAACTCTTAATCGATAAATCGAATATTAATCTCATAGTTGAAACAGATCAAAATTTACCAATGGTATATGGGGATCAAAGCCAACTTTCGAGAGTAATTACTAACCTGGTTACCAATGCAATTCGATATACACCAAGTGGAAGTATTTGGATTAGAACTTATCAATGTCAGTCTAACGTGTGCTTCGATGTGGAGGATACCGGTATAGGCATCGATCCTGAAGATATCCCCCATTTATTTGAAAGATTTTATCGCGGAAAACAGGTCCGTCAATCGAAAATTCACGGAACGGGTTTGGGATTGGCTATCGTAAAAGAAATATTAGAGATTCATGAAGGGCAAATAGTTGTAGAAAGCACCATGGATAAGGGGACAAAATTCACCGTAACACTTCCAGCTCTCTAAACGTAGCCAATTATTCTGTAAAAAATCTAACCATATGCGTTATGAATTCACTGCTATGATTAACAGGAAACCGGTCGAACTTTAATATTTCGTTATTATGCGAA
>JBDKUB010000100.1:0-4741 GCA_039679915.1 Anaerolineaceae bacterium | reverse complement strand
ATTTCTGACGTAAATAAAAATACCGCTTCTTTAGCCGCCCGCTTCGCGGCTAAAGAAGCCGCTGCCAAAGCATTAGGAACGGGTATTGGAGCCATAAGCTGGCAAGAAATCGAAATCGTACGCAATGAAGCCCATCAGCCAGCCCTTGTATTGTATGGCAATGCAGCCAGGTTTGGCGAACTGGCCGGCATCACCGTTTGGTCTGTGAGCCTGAGTCATACTGCCACATATGCTGTGGCAATCGTAATCGGGTTAGGCGAATAAGCGCCGCGACTTATGCCTCCACTTTTCCAGAAGACGATATGCGCCCTTTGAAATATTCAACGATGCCCGGCAAAATCGAAATGAAGATGATCGCCATCACCACCAATGAAAAATTTTCTTGAACGACTTTCAAGTTTCCAAAGAAATAACCGCCATATGAAAAAAGAGCCACCCAGCTTATACCGCCAATTATATTGTAACTAATGAAACGCCCATAAGACATTTCACCAATGCCGGCAACGAAAGGTGCAAATGTGCGAATGATGGGAATGAATCGCGCCAGGATAATCGTCTTTCCACCGTGCTTTTCGTAGAACTCATGGGTACGGTCCAGGTATTCTTTTTTCAAAAATCGGATATTTCCGCTAAAAGCTTTTGGTCCAATCTTATGCCCAATCCAGTAATTAGCTGTATCACCGGCGACTGCGGCAACACACAGAAGAACAAATAGAAAATGAATATCTAAACTGCCCATACCGGCAAAAGTGCCTGCTGCAAAAATCAAAGAATCTCCGGGCAAGAATGGGGTTACCACTAAGCCGGTCTCTATAAATATAACTATAAATATCAGAAGATACGTCCAAACCCCGTAGGTTTGAATTACGGTGTTCAAATGTTTATCTAAGTGCAAAAAAATTTCAATCAATTGAGAAATAAATTCCATACTCACTCCTAAATCGAAGGATTGACTGCTTTATCTAATAAACCAGCCGATTGTGTTTGCAAACGGCGGTTAGAAAGAACGATAAATAAAAATGCACAGAGTGCCAAAACACATAAACCCGGAGAGGCTGCCAATCCTAGGCGTTGAATAGCCACAGGTGCATCAGTTTCTAATAAGATGGCAAAAGCTTGCGTAACGGCTAACCCGTTCCACAATCCATGAATAAACACAGCCAAAATATACGCAGCAGCTAACTGCCAGAATTTTTTCTCCTTTATGGCAATTACGAGCGCCCATCCTACCAGGCTGCTGGTCGCCATGTGGATGAATGAGGTGCCCATTCTGGCTGTCACGGTTGCGATCCAATCCTGGCGAGAATAAGCCAACATAATATTTTCAAGCATTCCGTACCCCGCACCGCAAAGCAAACCACCAACAAATCCTTCGCTAGGCGTCAACTTACGCTTTATCAAGAACCATATCCCAAGTGGTTTGATGGCTTCTTCGATTATGGGTACAATGAGGGATGTAAAAGCGATGGTAATTGCAAATATAGATGGATGAGAAATAAACGGAAGAATTTTCGAATATATTTCCTCCGTGCTCATAATACCATTATTGAATTCTTCTGTAAATCGATTGAGCTCATCCAATAGTTCTGGCTCAGTAGCTAACCATATAGCAGCCACAAAGATTAAAATTATCATGACGAAAAACTCAATGACCAGAATCATCGCCGGCGATAAGGTCAAACCTACGGAAAACAATCCCCATCGCCGTTGATTAGAGCTCGAAGGCAGGTGACGCAAACCCAGATAAATCATGCATAGAATCGGTATTCCTAATGCCAGAATATGAAAAGGCGCTAAGAAAATCACTCCATAAATGGATTGGTTCGATAACCAATGACCTATGGATAGAACAAATGGAAAAGCCAGAATCACCCAGGGCATCCATCTTTTTATCATTTCGAATGATAAAGACGGCAATCGAAAATGGACCACCTGAGCTAAAGCATATACGGCTGAAGGCAACAACAAGAAACCACACGCTGTCAACCCGGCTGATAGCAATAAAAATCCCCCATATAAACTTTCATCTCCTCCATTACCCAATATATTTATCAGGGTAACGAATAGAATCATAAGAGCTAACCCCCATAAAAGAATTGCTCCCATGAAACTAAAGCCAGCCTGTAATATCGAAAACCAATCGGTTTTTTTAGTGGCAATTGATTCTTGCATTATTTTTCTTCTACAATAACACTGATTACCTTATCGCCGGGTAGACCCAGACCATCCATAGTATCCCGCGGTGTTAAATTGAGTGCAATATCCATTCCAGATATGACCTGTCCAAAGATCGTGTATTTCCCATTTAAGTCTGAGGCTGGCGCAAAGGTGATAAAAAATTGACTGCCATTGGTTCCAGGACCAGCATTTGCCATCGCTACCATCCCCGGTTTATCGAAGGTTAGCTCAGGGGAAATTTCATTGATAAATGCATAACCCGGGCTGCCAAAACCTGTTCCGCTCGGATCACCCGCTTGCGCCCCAAATCCACGGATCACCCGATGGAATATGATATTGTCATACCATCCATTATCGGCTAAAAACTTAAAATTATTAACTGCAATAGGTGCTTGTTTTGCAAATAATTGGATGATGATATCGCCTTTTTCTGTTTTGAGAGTGGCTATATATTCCTTATCAGGGTCAATGGTCATCACAGGGCACTTAGTAAACTGACGCTTTTCCAACAAATGCAAATTCACGATTGCAGTAAGGTTACCCTCGGTCAATGGAAAATTATTGGTAAAGATTTCATCATTGATAAGGATAAATGGAGTACCCAACAGCCCCATGCTATATCCTTCGTCCCAGGCATTTTGAGGGATAGCTGCAATCTCATCGCTCGATAGATTTTTTTCGAATTGCGAACTGTCGAGGTTCAAGGTTTCCGAATTCAAGATAAGCCATTCCCGGAATTGGTTGGCTGTCATTTCCACCCATTCGGGTTGTTTTTCATATAGAAAATTATGCATTTCCCAAAATTTACCTTGCAGCCCGGCTGCTTCTGCAGCCTGGGTAGCTAAGGCTGCTTTATCGTGGATGGTGATTAGGGGAAAATGGCGGTAAACCAGGCGTACATCTTGCGCATATTTCTTCTGTATCGACTGTAGCACTGGGGATACTCCCGCGCAGCCTTCGCACTGATAATCACCGTATATCAAGATCGTCACCGCGGCATTCGCTTGCCCAATTGACCAATCCTCGTTGCTGACGGCTGGAAATAATGATTCTTCGGTAGGTCCCGGCGTAGGATCCGGGCTGATTACGGTGCATCCAACAGGAACGATATTGGTAGATTGAGGAGTCGGTAGGCTTGTTAATGTGGCAATAGGTTGAGTAGACGTTTCCATTGTATTCTGCTCGACCGGATTCCCATCAGAATTAGCCTGGCAGCCAGCCAATACTACCAGTAATAATATAACCAGGAAATACTTACGAATATTCATAAATGCCATTCTTTGATCATAGCCGCCACGCCAGGCTTAGGAACGCCTGCATTTTGTGGCTAACCAGAAAACACCCGCTAATTTTACCAGCATAATCCGCTTATTTCTGATATACCACTTGTTCTAAATCTTCGTAAGATGACATCCATGCCATCTCATTGACGAATGCTTTCAATGAGGGGCTGGCAGCGCGCAGTTCACGGACTGCTGCTCCAACAGGATCTTTCCCGGCTGCACTCATCGGTTCATCGGCATAAGCGCCGTGAAATGCAAAATATGCCTGGTTGATTTTACGGATTGGGTAGCCGTTTTCCCAAAAGAAAAGACGGCGTTCTTCCATAAATTCTTCCGCCTGCTCCACCTTCCCGGCAGCTAAAAGCTGATCGACAATAATACGGGTGAGGTGCATTTCGTGTTGAAAATTAAAGGTATAGGTTTTTCCACCTTCCTCAGTTTGCGTCACTGAGCTTTCTGTTGCCTCTTCTGGAGGGGGAAGCAGCTCCTTGTAGAAACGAGCAATCACAGCCCGCCCGATTTCTTTTCCGGCTATCGAAGCTGTAGTTTCATTCATTGTTCTCAATTCGGGGCTGGCTGAATAATTCAATCCCAGCGGATGTAAAAAGAGATAATTGTGAATCCATTCGTGAGCTACCGTTTCCATCAGCCAATTCAAATCACTGGTTTGCATAACCATGGTGGGGTAGACGCCGATGCCTCCAACTTCTACAACCAATGCGGAAACATCGAGGTTTTTTTCCACTCGGTTTTCAAGATCGATACATTCTTCTAGAGTTAAATCGGGTAAAAGCGAAATGTCAGCATCCTGGCGGATCACATCGCGAGGTGATACGATGAGCGCCAAAGGTAAAGGCGAGCTGCGATAGAGAATGGGAGGAATAGATTGTCCAAGAAAGGATAACCCTTCATCGGCTATGACCTGGGATAACTGGCTTTGAATGATCGTCTCTGCCATTTGCCCTAATAATTCTCTTTGCTGATACAACCCGGATAATTCGGCTCTCAATGCAGTTGAAGCATGATCAGGATTTTCGATCGCGGGATTGGCATACATATCTTTCAAATCCGATTCAGCCGTCTGAATTTGGATAACGAGATCGATATAATCGATAACCAGGTCATGTTTTTGTTCATCCGTGAGATATCGATCGATATCCAATGCACCCTGACCGAATTTTACCTGCATGGCGTCTATCGTCCAGGTAATATAATCGAATTCAATATTCCGGGTAAATGCCCGCACCTGCTCTAGCGGATCGCTTAATGGGATAACGCTT
>JBDKUB010000167.1:0-3796 GCA_039679915.1 Anaerolineaceae bacterium | reverse complement strand
AAATGACGCAGTTCATCCAAAAAGACAGCTCCATTCAAATAAACGGCGTTGCGATAGGTTTCATAAGCGTTGGAGGCGTAATTGTAGCCTAAGATGCTGCCATCGATATACCCTTGGGGTTTGTAATAATTGATACGGTAAGTCCACCACCACTTCAAGCCCTCTTGAGAGTATTTCTCATAATAAAGATGCTCGGCATAAGTACATAATGCCTCATCCAGCCAGGGTTCAAGAGCTTGGTCGTTGCCTACGATACCAAAAAACCACTGGTGGGCGGTCTCATGGGCAGCGATATCGGTCAGATAATCAGACGGTGTACCGCTGTACAAGTTGTACATGCCATTGCTCAGAAAGTACAAACCATCGTATTCCATCCCATCCAAGAAATCGGCTTCGACTACTGTCAGAGATCGATGAGGGTAGGGAGAGAGAATTTGCTGATAGAGTTCCAATGCTTGAGCCGTAACATCCAGGGCCGTTTTTCCTGCCAAACTGTGCATCGGAAAAGAAAAACTCAACACAGTCACATCGCCAACCTGCTTGGAAAAAACCTGATAGCTGTGGCTGATCGACCAGACGAAATTGCGGGCTGATTCCAACCGATAATGCCGCCAATCTCCATCGAGTTCGGCCGGTGCGCTGGCAGCGATGGCATAACCGATAACAGGCTGATCGCCGGCAGAATCTGGGTTTAAGAATGAAGAAGCCGGCACATCACTGACCATGAGTGAAACCTGGAAATCGGCGTATTCGTAGGATAAGTGTTCGCCAAAGTAGCCGGGTTTGTATTTCAGCCAGCCTTTACCAGGTACATAGGGAGGAATAAACGGATACCAATCCACCAAATTGGTTTGACGTTCGGTGTATCCAAAAGGCACCGGACGAACCAGAGCGGAAGGCTGGGGAAAAGGTAAGTTTAGCTCATAAGATATCGACAGGTGCAAGTTTTGTCCAGGCTTTAGAGGTTGAGTTAGAGGCAGTGTAAGCCAATTGACATCCTCAACCGGCGTTATCGTCGATCCATCCTGAAGAGTGATACCGTTCAGCTTGAACACACCGTAGTAGCGCTGTGGCTCGACGATCAGGGGAATCTCCTGCAGGGTTTCGGTATAGCGGTTGGTAAAAGAAATCTGCTCATCCACTGCCAGGTGGTGGCTGGCGTAGTCGAGTACGGCGGTCAATGTATATTGAGTGCGGGCACTGATATCGACGATTTCAGGTGTAGGCTGCGGAAGGGGTGTCGAATTTTCTTGGAATAGAAATTTGGCGTTGGATTCGATTTGTTCTAAAACCACTTCGTCTGAACCGACCGCCGTATATCCCGGCGGTGGCGACATGCGCAGAATAACCGGGGGACTGCTTTGGGATGGATAATTTGCCACAGCCTGACCGTTAGCATCGGTCTTGGCGCTAGCGCTTAAACCATTTGCGTCGGTAGCTGTGAATTGAGCATCCACTAAGGGAGAGTCGCTTTCGTCAATTTGACCGTTATGATTGACATCCAGGTAAGCATAGCCATAGATAAAGGAGTCTGTTAGGGGAGTTGCGCTGGGCGAGGCAGGGCTGTTTACAGGGGTGGCTTTTGTACACCCCACTAAAGTAAAAAGGGAAAAAATAAAAATGAGATAGGTTAGCTTACGCATGTCCTTGATTCTACTATGAGATATATTTATATATAGTGAAGGTGTTGAAAAAAGCAAATTTTTAACTCTTCCCCCAAAAATCTGTCGTTGATTTTTGAGGGAGGTTGGGTAAGAGTGAAGCTAATTATTCATGTGCGATGCACCTTTGAGGTGCGTTGCACATTGTAGCTTAATCTTTTTCAACACCCTCATTTTATAATAATCGATTAAATATTTCCTGGTTACCTCAATTCCTGGCTTCTTGTTAAATCACTTTTCTTTCTATGGTCCTCGCAATTCTCAAAACTCTGTATAATAGACCTATGTCCGATTGGTCGGTTTACATGCTGCGCTGCAGAAACGGCGCTTTATACACCGGCATCAGCACCGATGTATCACGGCGGGTGAGAGAGCATATAGCAGGCGGAGATAAAGCCGCCCGCTATACCCGACAATTTGCTCCGGTGAGACTCGTTTATGATATGATGATTGGAGAGATGAGCCTGGCGTTGAAGGTGGAAAGGCACATCAAAAGGCTGCCCAAGCGAAAAAAAGAGCTGATCGTGGCAGAAAGCCTGTCACATCAGGCACTGTTCGATCTGCTGAAAATCTCACCGTGATCAACGTAACTTATAGATTGCATCGAAAAGAAAAATAATTCTCATAGGAAGGCTGGAATGCTTCTAAAGAAGAAAAAAAGAACTTTTGATCAAATATTTCAGGACCATATTCATATTTCCTTGCAGTGTGCAGAAGAGTTGAATACGTTGTTGTCGGATTATTCTACGGCTCAACAGTGCATCGAAAAAATCATCGCTCTCGAAAAAGAAGCCGATTGGCTAGTGGGGGAAACCTTTCAGCTCCTGGATAACACATTCATTGCCCATTACGACAAACCGGATATCGAGCGTTTTATCAGCCATTTGGATGATATCGCGGATAACATAAAAAAAACCGTTGTCAGTTTGCAGCTTTACAATATTCAAAATCCACGCAGTGAAGCGCAGGAATTTTCCCTGATCATCCTAGATATGGTCAAATCCCTGCATGAGGCTATTGGCAAAATCAACACCTTGAAGATGAACACCATCGAACCTTACGTCATCCATATAAAAGAACTAGAGGAAAAAGCGGACAATTTATTGTATCGATCCATTCAAAATCTATTCAACGATGAACCCGACCCCAAACAAGTGGTCAAATGGAAAGATATCCTTGAAAAAATGGAGACGGTAACCGACCATGTCGAAGATGTGATCAACGTGTTATCTTCTATCGTCAGGAAAGAATCCCTGTGAGGATGACTGATGAACATTATGCTCATTTTGGTATTGTTATTGGTGCTTGCCTCGGAATTTGTCAATGGGTGGACCGATGCACCTAACGCCATTGCCACAGTCGTCTCGACTCGGGTCATCTCGCCGCGCCGGGCTGTGATTATGGCGGTGACGCTAAATGTCATCGGCAATCTATCCGGCACGGCTGTGGCATACACCATTGGCAAGGGTATTATCGATCCGTCGATCATCAATTTACAGACTATCGCTGCGGCATTGGTCGGAATTGTAGTTTGGAGCAGTATTGCAGCCCGGCTGGGAATTCCTACCAGCGAGTCACATGCGCTGGTCTCTGGGTTGGCAGGTGCCGGCTTAGCTACAGCCGGCCCGAAAGTATTGATATTAAGCGGTTGGGTAAAAGTCTTTATCGGGTTGATCCTCTCATCTGTGTTGGGTTTTTCCCTGGCATGGTGTGTGGGAAAAATAATCCAGCATTTCTTTTCAGATCGTCAACCGGCTGAATCCAAGCGTTTATTCGACCGACTGCAAATTTTCTCATCGGCATTCATGGCATATAATCACGGCATGAACGACGGACAGAAGTTCATCGGTGTATTTGTGATGGCTTTGGTAATTGGTGGGGTGATGCCTGAATTCCATGTCCCCGTGTGGGTGATTCTGCTGTGTGCAGCTTCTATGGGGTTGGGCACTTCCGTGGGAGGGTATAAGATCATCAGCATGATTGGCGAGAAGATGGTGCATATCGAGTCCTGGCAGGGTTTTGGCGCCGAGCTGGCTGCATCTACGACAATTTTTCTGGCTTCGCTTACTGGCATACCCCTCAGCACTACCCATACCATCACTACTTCGTTGATGGGTGTAGCCGCGTCACGGCGC
>JBDKUB010000339.1:0-3279 GCA_039679915.1 Anaerolineaceae bacterium | reverse complement strand
TAACCAGGGGAAAGTTAAGGCCGGGCGAATCGGTTTTGGTCGTAGGTGCCTCAGGAGGAGTGAACACGGCGTCTATTCAGATTGCCAAATTGTGCGGGGCAACCGTCTATGTGGTGGGTGCTAATGCTGAAAAACTCGCCTTAGCTGAATCACTCGGCGCTGATTATTTAATCGATCGCTCGAAAGATGAAAACTGGGCTAAAACCGTTTATGGCTTAACTGAAAAACGGGGCGTGGATGTCGTTGTAGACAATGTGGGCACGACTTTTCCTTCAAGCTTTCGGGCGGCGCGTAAAGGGGGTAGAATTCTCACTGTGGGTAATACCGGCGGACCACTATTCGAAATCGATAATCGCTTTATTTTCGGAAAACATCTATCCATCATCGGTTCGACCATGGGCACCTATCGGGATTTTACCGAGGTGATGAATCTGATTTTCAAGGGTAAACTCAAGCCTGTTATAGATCGCTCCTATCCCTTATCGGAAGCTAAAGAGGCTCAGCTACGCCTGGAATCGGGGGAACAAATGGGGAAGATAACGTTGGATATTCGTTAATTGCCTCATAAATGATATAGAGTGCCTATCATCCGCAATATGAAATTCCGCAAATCTCCCCAAAAGCGAGCCAAAAGCATTACATTTCTTGCCCTTGTGGTACTGATTATCGCGATTATCAACCTGGTTCGCATGGTTCAAGTGATCAAGCAGTGGCATTTTTTAACTGCTGTGCTTTCTTATCCCCCTTATTATTTATTATTTACAGGAATGATATGGGGGATATGCAGTATTTATCTTTTTTTTAGTTTGTGGTTTGGATGGCGGAATACTCCACTTTTGATGATTGGCGGAACAATTCTGTATTCGATTTATATTTGGATCGATCGGTTAGTTTTCTCTACAGCTCCTTTTGATAGTAATTGGTTGTTTATTTTAATTATAAATGGGTTATTCTTGATATATATCGTATGGACATTCCGACGAGAGAATATCAAAGCTTATTTTGGAGCGGCATATGACGAACGATCCAAAGATGGATGAATTACTCAGAAAAAAAGCGCAAGCTTATCGGGGAGGGGGAGAAGAAAGAATCGAGGCGCAGCACCAGCGGGGTAAATTAACGGCGCGTGAAAGAATAAACCTTCTGCTCGATAAAGGCTCCTTTCGGGAATTGGATAGTTTTGTCCTCCACCGCACAACCGATTTTGGTTTGGACCAGCAAAAATACCTGGGCGATAGTGTGGTCACCGGTTGGGGGACAGTCGCCGAGCGACTGGTCTATGTGTTTTCACAGGATTTTACTGTGTTTGGCGGCAGCCTGGGTGAAGCCCATGCGGAAAAAATATGTAAAATCATGGATATGGCGATGAAGAATGGCGCCCCCATTATTGGATTGAACGATTCAGGCGGGGCGCGCATTCAAGAGGGGGTCATTTCTTTGGGCGGATATGCCGATATTTTCCTGCGCAACACGTTGGCGTCTGGAGTGATCCCCCAAATTAGCGTGATTATGGGACCTTGTGCGGGAGGCGCGGTCTATTCGCCAGCCCTCACCGATTTTATTATTATGGTGAGAAATTCCTCTTATATGTTCATCACCGGACCTGATGTGGTGAAAACCGTAACCCATGAAGAGGTCTCCTTTGAAGAACTGGGTGGGGCTGATGTTCATGGAGAAATCTCGGGCGTATCACACCTGAGCGCTAATAGTGAAGCCGACGCGCTTATGTCGATACGCAGCCTCCTATCCTATTTACCGCAAAACAATATGGAAGATCCACCCTATGTTTCCAACGGAGACGATCCCCTGCGGATGGAAGAGACGCTCGATCATATTATTCCGGACGATCCGGGAAAACCCTATGATATTAAGGATGTCATCCGATTGATCGTCGACGATCGGCAATTTTTTGAAATCCAAGAATTTTATGCACCCAATATTGTGGTCGGTTTTGCACGATTGGGAGGGCATAGTATTGGTATCGTTGCCAACCAGCCGGCGGTTCTAGCGGGGGTGCTGGATATCAACTCATCCGAGAAAGCCGCTCGTTTCGTGAGATTTTGTGATGCTTTCAACATTCCTTTATTGACTTTTGTCGATGTGCCGGGATTCCTGCCAGGAGTAGCTCAGGAGCATGGCGGTATTATCCGCTCGGGGTCAAAACTGCTTTATGCATTCTGCGAAGCGACGGTGCCCAAACTAACCGTCATCACTCGTAAAGCATACGGCGGCGCCTATGACGTGATGAGCAGTAAACATATCCGCGGTGATATCAACCTGGCTTGGCCTAGTGCAGAGATTGCCGTAATGGGACCAGATGGGGCTGTAAACATCATCTTTCGTAAAGAATTGAGCCAGGCGGAAGATCCTGTAAAAAGAAAAGCAGAATTGGTAGCCGACTATCGTGATAAATTTGCAAACCCATACATTGCGGCTTCGCGGGGCTATATCGATGATGTGATTCGGCCCAGTGAAACACGCCCGCGGCTGATCAATGCCCTGGCAATGCTCGCAAACAAACGGGATTCCAACCCTCCAAAAAAGCATGGATGTATCCCTTTATGATGATTTTTTCATTCGGAAATTTTCAATAAGGAAATTTTTGATAGAGTCAATCGTCATGTACAATCAAAAAGCATTGGAGTGAGTGAAGGAAAATCATGTTTGGTAAAGTATTGGTAGCCAACCGGGGGGAAATTGCAGTGCGTATTATTAGAGCATGTCGGGAGCTGGGGATAAGTACGGTGGCAGTTTTTTCAGAGGCAGACCGCCAATCCCTGCACGTCCGCTATGCTGACGAAGCTTATTGTTTAGGACCTGCACCTTCGCGGGACTCTTACCTGAGGGGAGATAAAATCATCGAAATCGCTAAAAAAACCCACGCAGAGGCAGTTCATCCCGGCTATGGGTTTTTAGCCGAAAGGTCTGATTTTGCGCAAGCCTGTTTGGATGCCGGTTTGATATTCATCGGACCAAAGCCTTCTGCGATTGCCGCAATGGGCGACAAAGCCGTCGCCAGGGCAACCGTATCCAAAGCGGGCGTAACCGTTGTGCCAGGAACCGAAGGCGAAGGGGCGCTTAGCGATGATGAATTGCTTTCTCTGGCGCCGACAATCGGTTTGCCACTGCTTATCAAAGCGACCGCAGGAGGCGGAGGAAAGGGAATGCGGGAGGTTACATCTTTGGATGAAATGCCCCAGCAATTGCTAGCTGCGCGGCGTGAAGCAGAAGCCTCATTTGGCGATGGGAATGTGTATCTGGAAAAATTGGTCGAAGGTG
>JBDKUB010000259.1:0-4162 GCA_039679915.1 Anaerolineaceae bacterium | reverse complement strand
GGATTTTGTTTTACATAACCGAAATCACTCCAGGCTGCAGATGGATCGTAATTGCCATCTATCGAATATGTAGATACCCAGTATCGCTGCCAGGACTGATAGGGCGGAACAGATCCTGTATATTCGTTTACAGCTTGTTGATGGTTATAACCATAACCGTCCCCGATCAATAAAATGATATATTTGGCTTCTGTTGTGCGTGGGATAAACAGAGATTGGGTAAATAAAAGGAATATAGGTAATAAATATCGCATGGGTCAATTTTAATACGTTTGAATTATTAGGGGAGTGTCATAAATGTATCTTATATTTAGATAATCCGATAACAATAAGCTGTTCCCCAAAATGGGTGGACTATCTACTTTTGACTTTCTTCTAAAATTCAAATTCATTCATCCAGAGGATGTCCAGAAGTCATAAGTGTCATGTTGAGCCACACATTGAGCGTAACGAAATAACCATATATTATATAGTTATGAAAAGACCACTCGCTTCACTCGGGGTGACAACTAACTTGCGGGGTATAGCCATAGAATATTATTATGAATCATAATCGAGGTAATAAATTTTCTTCTGATTTTTAGGGTTTCTATATAAAAAAGCTGTAGATGCAACAGCCAATGCCATCTACAGCATCCTTTAAAATAATATCTATATTCAAGGTTTAATCGTTGTGGGTAAAAATACCTGTGGTAAGTTATATTCAATCATAAACAGCTCAAAAACATCGTCAGTATCCATGTCAGATATTGCGATCACTTTTTGAGAATCAGGCGTAATGCTTTGAATTCTAAACCATACATGCTCAGTATTGGTTGGATTGGGTGTCATATTACCAGCTAAACCACCTGAAAGAGCTGTCTTATATAGACGAAACCCTTCCGTACCGGAAAGACTTGTGCCAATCATTAATACTACATATGTACTATCCGGGGAAATGGTCATCCACCATACACTCCTTTGGATGGATGAAGAGAAGCTTGCCAGTTGAACAGGTGTGCCACCATTTATGGGTAAGCTGTAACCTTTATAATATGTCTCATCGTCAAATTTACCATAGTATAAAACCCTGGAGTTATCGGGTGATATTTGGAATACATAAGCGCCATTGCCTGCAGTAGGCACCTGGCTGAGGCGAGTCACAACGCTTCCCCCGGAAACTGATCTTTTGAAAATTTCATACCTTCCATCCACAAAGGCATCAGCGCAATATACCACTTGAGCACTATCTGAAGAGATGGCAAAATCGTAATATTCGTTGTCAATTCCACAATCGATATTTCCCCCGCTTACAAAGTTGTTGTTGAGTTTTATCATGCTAGCAGTCGGACCGGAGATTGGTGCGCTGTAGAGTTCAAGTTTGCTGGCGTCGTTCAGGCTACCAGTGAAAACCACATAAGTGCTACCATTTGTGATTCGGTATTGTTTGATGACGCCTTCGGAAAGGCTTGGATTATCCAACCGGGTCGCTGTACCCCCATTGGAAAGTACACTATATAGGCGATCATAATCGCTTCCATAGTCTTTCATCTGATACACCACGAAGTTATTGTTAGGTGAGATTAAGAAATTCCTAATTGCGAAACCGCTAACATCGGTGGATATTTTAGTATTCGTTCCACCATCTATAGGAATACGCCATACAGATCTGCTATAGCCCCCAGCACGAGCGAGGAAAATAATAAAATTACCATCCGGTGAGACATCAAAATCAGATATATCATGATCGGTAGGCAAATCCCCATTCAGTTTTACCGGTAAAACGGATGGGTTGGGTGGGAATGCTAAATATACCCCTGTTATAGGAGATTTATATAATTCATAGAAATTTTCTGTGGAATAGTCAACAGTAAAAATCACATAGGCGCTGTCAGGTGTGATCTCGAAATTGGTTGTGAAGCGACCTGCTTGTAAAAATGGATGGGTAATATTTCTCGAATTACCTCCGCCAATTGGAACACTGCGTAGATATCGCCCCCCAGAATTTGTATTGACCGAATAAACTACCCATTGACTATCGGCGCTGATGAGGATGTTCGTGACGTCATTATCGTCAGTCATCTCTTCATTTAGCTTGATTATATCCAGGGTATGTAAATTAACAGAATATAGTTCAATCTTATCATCTATATCTTTATCAGCACGAAAGATAATATATTTACCATCCGGACTGATATCATACGAAAAGATATTTCCACCTGTTACCATATCTCCACTAAGTTTAATAACTGTGTTATCTGTGAGAGATGAATCCTGAGCTCCGAAAGCTTGTATTGGAGACAATAAAATAGTCATAGCAATAAGAATAGCAATGCTTATCTTCGGATGTTTCATGGTTTTCTCCTTAGGAATAATTCGGCTGTAAAGGTAATGAATTTCAATGATCGAATAATAATATTATAGATATGTCAGTGAAAAAGAAGCACTTCGGGGGGAATTGTGTTTTATTGAAAAATAAAGCATAAGAATCATGTGGTGTAATTTTTAAGTTTCGTTGGGAATTCTATCGTCTGCAATTTATACAGTTTACGTATTATATATTATCTTTTCTAGCTTTACAACTATCGTGGGATAAAATATCTATGCAATGTAGATTGGTATTTTTATAATCGGCTAATAATTATAAGTCAAAAACGAGATTCATAATTATGATATCCTTCCTGGGTAAATTATCTTTATCCTTTCTCAGTTATTTGTTTTATTCTCCTGAATGTGTATAATATGTCCCTAAAACACTCGTAAATCAAAGCTTATATCACATGGTTTCATTGAAATATTATTGTCTGACAATCGATTAATTCGATTTCTAGAAAATATTATTTGAATAATCAGTTGATAAAATTCCAAAATATTTGCGTAATAATTTATTTCTAATACAACATTTATAATTTAATGATATACAAATACTATAATAAAATATAACCTCGAGATAAAAATTATGGGATAAAGTAAATGGAAACGAAGTTAAACCGAAATAAACCGATATTATTTTCTATTGTAATTTTGGTATTCTTTATTACAGCCGCTTGTGGACTATCGATTCCCCGATTAAAAACCCCTACAAGCGTGCCTTCCACTCAACGCCCGGCAGTTATACCTACACCGGTCATCATTTCACTTCCTGAAGCCGTCGTTGACGAGCAAAGCGTTCTAATCAATTTATACAATATTATAAATCCTTCCGTGGTCAATATTACGATCTATGCCAACGATAGGGGTGAAATTTCTGCAATTGCCCTAGGATCTGGATTTGTTTACGATGGGGATGGGCATATCGTTACGAATGCTCACGTTGTTCAGGGCGCAGAACAAGTGGATGTCACATTTTCGGATGGCACAATCCGCAGTGCTGAGGTGGTAGGACAAGACCTCAACTCAGATTTAGCGGTCATTAAGGTCGAGGATATGCCGCAGGGAATAGCTCCATTGCCCTTAGGCAATATTGAAGAGGTAATGGTCGGTCAAACCGTAATCGCAATTGGGAATCCCTTTGGATTGGAGGGGACCCTAACCCAAGGGATCATCAGTGCTGTGGGACGAAATATTCCTGCTCTGACCGTATTCTCTATACCGCAAGCCATCCAGACCGATGCTGCCATCAACCCGGGAAATTCTGGTGGACCTTTGCTTGATTTACAGGGCAAAGTGATTGGTGTAAATGCCCAAATAGAAACCTCGGGATTAGCACAAACCAACACTGGTGTCGGATTTGCTATCCCGGTCAGTATCCTAAAGGTTGTCTTACCCGATTTGATTTCCAAGGGTGAGCACGATTGGGCATGGCTGGGTGTTCGTGGTGGAGACCTTACGCCGACGATCGCTGAAGCTATGAACCTTACGATTGAAAAAGGTGCCTACCTGGTAGAAATTGACAAGGGTGGTCCGGCGGAGAAAGCGGGTTTGAAGGGTGCTACTGGTCAAAAATCGGTCAGAGGACGCACAGTCGATGTCGGCGGAGATGTGATAACTGCAATCGACGGGAATCCAGTTAATTCTTTCGATGACTTATTAATCTATTTTGCCTTGCAAACGAAACCGGGGGATGAAGTTACTCTATCTGTGATGCGGGATGGTAAAACAATCGAAGTCAAAGTGGTACTTGAAAAGCGTCCAAGCAGTATAAGCGAATAAATATTTATAGATTTATGGAGATGTATAAAGC
>JBDKUB010000378.1:0-3721 GCA_039679915.1 Anaerolineaceae bacterium | reverse complement strand
TTTATTATAATATTAATTGGTTTGGCAGTATGGGGTTTGCTTCAACCATCGACAGATACGACAAAAATAAGAGATATTTTCATCATCTTTATGGCTGCCGAATCGTTCATCATTGGCATATCTCTTATTATTCTCATGATCCAATTGGCTCGACTGATTAATTTATTACAAAATGAAATCAAGCCGATTATTAATTCTACAAACGAAACAGTGAATACCCTGCGAGGCACAACCGTTTTCTTAAGCGATAATCTAGTCAAACCAGTCATGAAACTAAATGAATATATGGCAGGATTTCAACAAATGACCAAAATTTTTGGAATAGGTAAAAAAACAAAATTATAATTGCTCAGGAGAGGAAACTATGTCGGAACAGGATAATGATTTTGGAACATTTTTAACAGGCTTTTTAATTGGTGGATTAATTGGCGCGGCAGTAGCCTTATTATATGCCCCTCAATCTGGTGAGGAAACACGGACTATCATCAAAGAAAAAAGCATCGAACTGAAAGATAAGACCACTGAAACAGCCGAAGAGGCTCGGTTAAGAGCAGAAAAAGCGCTTGAAGAAGCTCGCGCTCGTGCAGAAGCTGCTATTCAGGAAGCTCGCGTTCGCGCCGACGAACTAGCCAGAATTACTAAAGAAAAAGCGGTCGATTTTCAACAAAAAGGCCAGGTCGTTTTAGAAGAACAAAAAAGCCGCATCGATAATGTTATCGAAGTTGGTAAAAAAGTTACCAAGCGAACAAAACCCGCTAGCGAAGGTGATTCAACAACCTCAGAACCTTCAGAGGCTTAATTCCCAATACTAATAATCAAAGTGGATTGGTTACTATCTACCAATCCACTTTTTAAGTTAATGACATAGACTAATCTTCGATATCTGCCATCACATTAACACAACCCATCAGGATATCGCCGGCAAGGACAGATGCGGTACTTCCCATTGCATCCGCGGCTGCTAAGCCTGCCTTCCCATGAATCCATGCTCCAGCCAGGGCAGCATCGAATGCAGATACTCCCTGCGCCCTTAATCCACAGATAATTCCAGCCAGCACATCTCCAGATCCAGCCCGCGCTAAAGCAGGGGAGGCAATAGGAACCACGCCACTTTTACCATCTGGGCTCGATACAACGGTAAAAGCACCTTTTAGTACAACGATATGACCCCATTCTTGGGCATATTTTTCAGCTATTTCCAATCGATTGCTTTGGATTTGTTCAACGCTTAAACCGGTCAAGACGGACATTTCTCCCGGATGAGGCGTCAATATTGAATTTTCTGGTAGTAGTTCCGACCATCTTTCAATACCAGCCAATAGTTTAAGTCCATCCGCATCTACCACTGTAGGGATAATATTTTTTCGCAAATTATTTTCTTTTAGCCACTTTTCTATAAATTTCTTAGTGGTAGGCATTAAACCAAAACCGGGTCCGGTGAGAATAGCGGTTATCTTTTGCTTATGCTCCAATAATACATCGGCTGCACCTTCAGCAATCACGCCTGCCTCATCAGGTAATAACAACCAGGTCGCTTCAGGAAATTGCCCAGATAGTGCGGTATGCAGCACCGTAGGAATTGCCAATGTGACCAATCCTGCCCCTGAGAAATAAGCTGCTTTTCCCGCAAGTAAGGCTGCACCGGTATAGTTTTGCGATCCAGCAACGATTAGAGCAGTTCCAAAGGTCCCTTTGTGGGCATCCAAATGGCGTTCTGGAACTATCGATTTTACATATTCGATGTCAGGAACCACCCGCCTTATTTCTTTCCAAACCGGTAAATCATCAGGTAATCCAATGCCGACAACCCGTAATTCTCCCACCAACTGAAACGCGGGCAGCTTTAATAATCCTGCTTTGATAGCTGCCATGGTGACGGTAATATCTGCTTTTATAGCTTGCGGTGCAGCTTCACCTGTCTCGCAATCTACCCCCGAAGGACAGTCAACGGCAATAATCATCGTGTTTTTTTCTTTTTCTTTTATAACCCTGGTAGTTATATCTAATATATCTGCAATAGTATTTTTTAAAGGCAGACGAAATCCGGTGCCTAAAATTCCATCTAAAAGCACAGAATTATCTTTCACCGCTTGACGTAATTGGTGATATTCGGTATCTGCTTCACCATCGATCACTTTCCCGCCCTGGTCTATTAATCGATGCACTAACGCATCATCCGCAGGACGAGATTTAACGATGTAAGCTGTTGCCTCCCAGCCTAGTTGGGCTAAGTAAGCTAATGCCACTAAGGTATCACCGCCATTATTTCCAGAGCCAACCAGCCCTAAAACCGACTTATCAAGAAAATGTCTACACGTTAAATCGACCGTTTCCCCCAGTCCATTTCCGGCATACTCCATCATTTGCGCATAACTTAACCCATTCGCATCGGCTTGTTTTTCAACGGCGCGCATTTCTTCGACTGTAACGTATTTCATTATTTATTACTCCTATATTTCAGCATACCTATTTTATAGTGTACCATCATAAATCCACGCCGGGCTTTCAAATTTCATACTCCCTTATTTCTATACGCATTAACACATTTTACACTTGCGGGTAAATATTACATAAAACATTCATTATTGCTTATTTATCATTACATTATATTTATTTGTTATTATCATATAACATATATTGCTTGTATTGACATTATTGCAATTAATTTGATTTTTTTATGTAAAATGCCGATAATTATATACAAAGGGAAATCTTTCTATACCGCTTTTTATGGAAAGTATCCATGGCATTTTTTAATCAACGAAAATACCCTATTAGCATTTTTTTAGCAACCCTGTGGTTAGCTTCAATATGGTTGCATAATTCTCAAGCTGCTTCACCTTCTGTGCAGGCATCACCCTATTCAATCAATCCCTCAGATGATGAGGAAAAGGCGGAATATACGACATTTCTCCCCATCATATCCATCCCTAAAGCAGACAATGTGATGGGCATGCAGATGCAGCCTTTATCAGAATCGGGAGGGTTAAATCAGCTCGCAGAAACAAAAACAAGCTGGGTTGGAGGCATTCCGGTGCATTGGGCGGATGTCGAGGCAGTTAGAGGGGTGTATGACTGGTCGATACCCGACGCCAATGCTCCTCGATGGGTCGAAGCGTCAAGCAAAGGTTTTAATATTCTCGGTAATATTCGCACCACTCCCACCTGGGCACAATTATATCCGGGGTATTTTTGTGGGCCAATGCAAGCCCAATATTTCGATGAGTTTGCCGAATTCGTATATCAAGTTGTATCACGTTACAGCGTACCCCCATACAATGTGAAGTATTGGGAAATATGGAATGAACCTGATGTAGATCATAATCTTTCTGGACCTCAGATCCATTTTGGGTGTTGGGGTGATCCCAATGACCCATTCTATGGCGGCGGTTATTTTGCAGAAATGTTGAAAATCATTTACCCGGCAGTGAAAAGAGCTAATCCCGAAGCCAAAGTATTGGTAGGAGGTCTGGCTTTGGATTGCAGCCCCGATAAAGAAAACCGTTCGTGTGTTTCTGCGAAATACTTCGAAGGGATTTTGCGATATGGGGGTGGCGATTATTTCGATGGCGTCAATTTCCACTCATATGATTATTTTTCATACACATGGGGAGCACCCTACGAGGATAATCTCGGTAAGTATCATAACAATACTAATTGGAACAGCCAATGGAACGTTAACGGCCCGGTTCTAATCGAAAAAGCTAATTATCTGAAATCG
>JBDKUB010000551.1:0-5895 GCA_039679915.1 Anaerolineaceae bacterium | reverse complement strand
CGATTTTGGAAACTCGTATCGTACTCGCCGGCCCGTTCAGGAAACCATCTGCGACTATCTGCCTAAAACCATTTATTTAAAGACTATCACTCTCAACATCGTTGCTCTGTTAGCCATTCCGGTCGGTGTAATATCTGCTGTGAAGCAATACTCGATATTCGATATCTCCATTACAACACTTTCGTTTATGGGACAGGCTATCCCGGAATTCTGGCTGGGACTGATCTTGATCCTGGTTTTTTATGGGTGGTTGAAGAATCCGATCAGTGGTGAGTCGTTACTGCCGGCGGGCGGAATGTATACCATCGGCGCACCATTTTCCGTTTGGGATTGGGTGAGGCACCTGATCCTTCCAGTGACGATGGGCGCAGTGGGCTGGGTAACCTGGTATTCGCGTTTTTTGCGTTCCAGTATGTTAGATGTGATTCATCAAGATTATATTCGTACAGCACGCGCCAAGGGATTAACTGAAAAACGCATCTTATTCATCCACGCTTTGCGGAATGCCTTGTTGCCCCTGGTGACCATCTTTGCTCTGGACTTGCCATATATCGTTGCCGGCTCTCTGTATGTCGAGATCATTTTTTCCTGGCCGGGCATGGGCAGACTCTATTATCAAGCCGCCATGGACCGTGATTACCCTTTATTGATGGCTATCCTGATTATAGGTACTGCTGTTGTCATTTTATCCAACTTGCTGGCGGATATTGTTTACGGCATTCTAGACCCGCGCATCCACTATGACTGATATTAATTCATCCAAAAAACGATCCGAAACCCTTTCAGGTATGATCTGGAAGCGCTTCTGGAAGCATCCGGGTGCCGTGGGTGGTTCTATAGTGATGGGTGTACTGATATTGGCGGTTCTTTTGGCTGGGATATCACCCTATGACCCACAAAAATCCGATTTGCGCAGTCGTTTCCAGCCGCCTTCGCTGATGCATCCCATGGGTACCGATGCATTGGGTAGGGATTTGTTGACTCGGGTTTTGTATGGCGGGCGAATTTCCCTCTTAGTGGGGTTTTCTGTGGTAATCATCGCTTTGCTGATTGGCATTCCAATTGGGGCAATTGCCGGTTATTTCGGCGGTTGGGTGGATAATGTGCTCATGCGCATCACGGATACTGCTCTGGCGTTGCCCTCTCTGTTGGTTCTCATCCTTTTGAGCGCTATTTTGCGGGAGCAGGACGCACCTCTTTTAGAGAAAAATCCGGTGCTTACGATTGCAGGGGTAATCGGTTTGCTCTCTTGGATGTTCGTCGCCCGGCTGGTTCGAGCGACTTATCTCTCGATCCGTGAGATGGATTTCGTCATTGCCGCCCGCACTCTAGGTGCTTCCGATTTTCGCATCATCGTCCGCCATATTTTGCCTAACGCTGTTGGACCAATCATCGTGGAAAACACCCTGGAAATTGGTTACGCCATTCTGGAAGAGTCCGGGCTGAGTTTTTTGGGTTTCGGTATACAGCCTCCTACGCCCAGTTGGGGCAACCTGCTCAGCAATGCCCAGGAACACATGACCAAACACCCCTGGATGGCGATCTTCCCGGGGATGATGATCTTCCTGGCGGTCATTTCGATCAATTATATCGGCGATGGACTGCGCGATGCATTCGATCCATATAAAGTCATGAAGAAAAACGAATAAGGGAAATTATGGAAGCCTTTCTAAAAATCCTTTCCGATGAAGAACGTAATGAAGTACATGAACGCACCTTGAAAATTTTAGCCAATACAGGTGTTCGCGTAGATACCGCTCGCGGCAGGAAAATTCTCAGCCAGGCAGGGGCAGTGGTCGATGAAAATACGAAGGTAGTCCGTTTTCCACGCTCTCTTGTAGAAGAATGCCTGCGGATTACCTGTAAACAATTCACATTGGGTGGTCGTCGCCCAGGATATTCGTTGCCCATGAACGCCGGTGAATGTACACTGGTGATGGATGGGGAGGGGGTTTTTGCCTATGACAGCCAGACCAACGAACGACGTCCTTCGACGATGGATGATTTTTTGGCAGCTACCCGTTTGTGCGACGCCATTGACGAGGTAGGTGTTTTCTGGGAAATCGTCGAAGGTGGGCGAAGCGAAGGCAGTATTGGCGAGTATGCCGAGTACTGGCACAAAGTGATATGCCATTTCTCCAAACATATGCAGGATTCGCCTTTCAATCCCGAAGAAAGCCGCTGGATGCTCGAAATACTGGGAGCGGTCTTTGGGGGCAAAGAAGCCATGCGCCGGCAGAATCCATTTTCGTTCTTAGTCTGCCCCTTGTCACCGCTGATCCTCGAAGAATATTATACCGATGCCTATCTAGAAACCGTTGGTTGGAACATTCCCATCGCGGTGATGACCATGCCGGTGATGGGATTAACCAGCCCGGCAACTTTGATTGCTACAACGGTCTTGTTCAATGCCGAGACTCTTGCTATGTTATGTCTGACGCAAGCCGCCCAGCCGGGCACGCCTTTTATCTATGCTGCAGCGCCAGCCAGCATGGAACCCCACTATGCTCGCTTTACAGGCGGGGGCGTCGAAAACGGGCTGCTTAGTTCAGCAGTCACCGAGATGGCGCGTTATTATGGTCTACCGGTGGAAGCTACCACTGGCGGAAGTGACCACCACGCCCCAAGCATTCAAGCAGCTTATGAGCGCGCCTTGAACTGGACTTGTCCCGTGCTTTCCTGGCCGGATTTATTGGTCGGACCCGGTTTGCTTAGCGGAGCCATGATCCTCAGCCTTGAACAATTATTGTTAGACGTGGAAGTTTTCAAGCGCTGCAAACGTTTCCACCGGGGGATCGACGCTAGTCAGGATAAATGGCTGGATGACCTGATAGATCAGATTGGGCATGGGGGGAATTACCTCAAAGAACGATCCACTCATAAATCGCTGCGCTCCGGTGAATGGTATATAGGAAGCTTAGGGATTACCGACCCCTATGAGCGCTGGGAAGAAATGGGAAAACCGGATGTCTTGCAGCAAGCCCGAGAACGGGTAAATAAAATCCTTGCCGAACACCAGCCTTTACCTCTCGATGAAGCGGTTGAGGCAGAAATTAAACGAATCGTAAAATGTGCTTATGAAAGTGAAATCGATAAAACTAAATAAGATCAAGGATACCTTCTATGAAATATACAACTCAGATATTGAACGAGCTAGAACAAGAACGTATTCACAAACAAAGCTTGCGAATATTGGAGGAAGTAGGAATTCGTTTTCACGGAGAAAAAGCGTTGGATATATTGGCAAGGCACGGGGCAATTGTTGATCGGAATACCAAAATTGTCAAGATTCCCTCCCACCTGGTAGAGCAAGCATTGAAGACTGCCCCCAAGTCTTTTGTGCTGGGGGGAAGAAATCCGCAGTATGACCTGGCAATGCCCTCGCCCATTTCATATTACTGCATGGACGGCACGGCTGCCTTCGCTCTCGATTTCGAAAGCGGTGAACGGCGCTATGGCACTTGTCAGGATATTCGAAATGCCATGCGTATCTTTCAGCAGCTCGACCTGGGGAGAATGGCATGGGCGCCCACCACTGCTTCCGATGCGCCTGCCCAATCCCGCGCTCTATACGAATTCTTCGAGATGGTGCGCTACTGCTCTAAACATGGTCAGCATGAGTTGCATACCACCCGTCAGGTGCCGTATCTGGTCGAGGGATTGGTTGCTGTCATGGGCAGCGAAGAGGAAATCAAGCGCCGCCATCCTTTTTCCTTGATCTATTGCCCGGTAGCGCCGCTCACCCACGATGGTGAGATGTTGGATGCTTACCTAGAGCTGGGGCAGCTTGACCTGCCGGTCATGATCATGCCCAGGCCCGTTCCAGGCAGCACCGGGCCCGCTAGTTTGTTGGGAACCCTATGCCTGGCAAATGCCGAGACACTTTCGTCGATCGTCATTTTTCAGCTTGCTCAGCCTGGCAGGCCATTGATATACAGCAGCGCCATGGGAACGTTGGATTTTGCCACCGGAGGCTATTTGGGCGGGACGACCGAAATGGGGTTGCAATCGGCAGCACTAACGGCGATGGGACGCTTCTACAACTTGCCTTGCTCTTGCGCCGGCTGCACCTCGGATGCCATGGAAACCGGTGCCCAGGCAGTGATGGAAAAGCTGATCACCAGCCTCCCGCCGGCAATGGCAGGCGCAGATATCATCGTCGGTTATGGCGAAATCCAAAGCGATCAGCTTCTTGTGTTGGAGCAGATGATTGTCGATAACGAGATTGCTCATTACTGCAAACGCTTGGTCGAAGGAATCGATGGAAGCGAAGAGAAGGTTTTGTTCGATGAAATTGCCCAAGTGGGTCCCGGGGGTCATTTTCTAAAGGCGAGAGCTACCCGCCAAGCACCCCGCAGAGGTGAATTCTATGCCTCGAAATTAATGGACCGCACATCATATGAAACCTGGCTCAACCTGGGTAAGCCTTCGATGTATTCGCGCGCCCGGGAGCAGGTGCGCGCCATCCTGGCTGCTCCCCTGGTCGACCCATTGCCTTCGGATGTAAATGGCAAATTGGATGAGATTTTGCGCAAGGCGGATGAGGCGTTGGGGGTGTCCGAAAACGTATAAATGCTATGTCGAGCCAGGTCTCGAGCTAAGCGAAGGAGCAGCGAAATATCTTCATATCATTACGAAAATACCCCTCGCTTCGCTCAGTTTGAATTCAATTCCCCTCCCCCCTTCAAGTGTATCCTGAACAAAGCGAAAGATGAGGGGAGAAGGGGCGAATTTAATCAAGACCATCATATTGCATGGATCACTGAGGGTCAGCGGCGCCTAGCACCAGAGGCAGGTGTACCACCTGTACACGTGGATCTCGGAAGAGAGCTATGCCGGGCAGTGAACGAGTGTTAGCCTGGTACCAAGTGATCTGAGTGGGTGTTATAGAACTAGGCTCCAACGAATATGACTGCACATAAACCAACGGCGCCGGGTAAATCAAATTGAATGTGTAATCCAGAGCATAATTTGAATTGCCCTTATAACCCCACCATACCATTTGACCAACATAATCATTGGCGACATAAGTAAAGTCAAAGTCTATTGTGACCTGGTTCAACGGTCCGGTGCAGGTGACGAGCAGGTTGGCGTTGTGCTGGCAGGTTACCCCCGCATTAGCACTATAGTTCAAATTAGAAATATGATCGACGCCAAAATAACCCACGTCATAGGCAAAAGAGGTCCCCATCGCGCCACTATATGCCTCTTGGACATGTGCGAGAGAGGATTGAAAGGGGAGATATGGTCGAACCTCGACCGTTGAGATCAGTTGTACTCCCGCTGCGACGATGGGTTGAGAGACATCCAGCTCACGCGCCTGAGCCTTTAGTACGCTGGATGCTAGAGCCAGGCTGATCAAAAGTACAAATAGGGTAATAATTCGTATTTTCATAGGTTTTTCTCCTTCGCTTATTTCATTCGCAGGTCACCGGGCAACCAAACCAGATGACCTAGATGAGTCAAAGTGCCGCAATAGGTATACTGTAAGTCAAGGATATATTGTCTCGAGTAAAGTGAGTTGGTGACTTTTTTTGTCAGCCTTCATTTCACTGTAAATGGAAGATAAATCCGAATATAATTTTCGGCAGCCCGATACACCCACACGCCCGAACGCAGGGTGCCGGCAATCAAATCGCCAGGATTGCCCAAGAATTTCAGCGCTTCGACATAATTTCCTTGCAGCCCGCTGTTCATGGGTTGCCAGTTGTCCCCGCCATCTGTAGAGCGGATCACGCCAACCTCATCCACGAAACTGACGTAAAACGTGTGATCCTGGGCAAAATTGGGTGACATCAACAGATCGGTAGGGTTGCTGTAATCTGAAAAGCCCACCAACCAAGAACAAGTTTCACCGTCATCCGTTGTCATCCAGATTCCGGGACCGTTTTCCAA
>JBDKUB010000089.1:0-6343 GCA_039679915.1 Anaerolineaceae bacterium | reverse complement strand
TACGACCGGTCATCGATGGTTTCACCGAAAAAACCGGTATCAAAGTAAATTTGCAAGCTTTCGCTGAAGACTTGTATTTCGATAAGATGGAACTCGCTGTTCGCTCTGAGAAACCAGTTGCGGATGTATATTATCTGCCTATGGATTCCACGGGTTTCACACAATATTCTGCCGGTGTTATTACCCCTCTCTCTCCTTACCTGAATGATCCGAATATGACCTCACCAGATTATGATCTTGCAGATTTTCCAGAAGGATTTATGGCTGGAGCGACATTTCCTCCAGGTGAAGAAGATGCACAGATCTATGGTATTCCTATTACCTTCGAAGTCTATATCCTTTTCTATAATAAAGATATAGTCGATAAATACCTGGGCGGCGTTGTTCCGGAGACCATGCCAGATTTACTGGCTGCTGCCAAGAAGATCTCGGATGAATCAGGTGGAGAGGTGTATGGAGCTGTAATGCGCGGTATTCGGTCGGATACAGTTATGGATACCCTGACCGGCGTGGTGCTGAACAGTTGGGGAACTGATCCTACTCCCTTACCCTATAATATTTGGTTCGATGGGGATTGGGCGAACCCTCGCTTTACCGATCCGCGGATTGTAGAAGGATTGTCGAATTATGCTGGAATGATGAAAGCGGGTCCTCCCAACATACAGGCAATAGATTGGAATGATGCCAATCAATTGTTTGCTCAGGGTAAAGCCGCTTTTTACATCGATGCCAGCTTATTTGGACCGAGTTTCGAAAATCCGGAATCCTCAGCCATTGCAGGAAAGGTGGGATATGCCCCCTTGCCCAAGACTGAAACAGGTTCGATGACCGGCCACTGGATGTGGGGGCTGGCTATTCCTGCAAATTCTGAGAACAAAGAAGCTGCCTGGTATTTCATCCAATGGGCAACCGGCAAAGAAATGGAACCTCAGATAGGAACTGCAACGGGTGGCGCGCCTCGGCTATCCTCCTGGAGTAATGAGATCTACACCCAGGCGCTAAATCCAGGTTATGTTGCAGCCGTTCAAACCGCGATGGCAACCTCCAGATCTACGGCGGTTTTTCGGGAAGGTTGGAAAGAAATCGCGATCATGATCGTCGATGCTGTGCAAGAAATGTACTCTGGGAAAGACCCTGCTCAAGCCTGCCAGGAGTTGCAGGATAAAGCATTAGAAGTAGTAAAGTAAATTCTCAAATTCTTAACATCGTTTCCCTGACCCTCTGCTACAAATAGAGGGTCAGGGTGATGATAAAATCTAAAAGTGTAACGATGACATCTGCTGAGATTACATCATCACCTAAAAAATTCCGGATAAAGATAAATTCAGGCTATTTATATATTGGCCCAGCATTATTGATATTAGGGTTTACCTCGATTTATCCTGTGATCTATTCGATGGTAATGAGCCTTTTCGATTGGAATTGGGGGTTGCAACTTGATTTTGTGTGGTTCGATAATTACATTATGTATTTAAAGGACCCTGTATTTTGGCAAACCCTGGGTCACACGGTTTATTTCACGGTGGGGGCGGTTAGCATAGAAATGATCTTGGGGTTAGCGTTAGCCGTTATCGTAAACCGGCTGGGATTTGGGATGGGCATTATCCGCACTCTGCTTATGCTGCCCTTGATGGTTTCGGGAATTATTGTGGCACTGATGTGGAAAATTCTACTCGATCCTACGCTGGGAATCGTTAATTATATTGTGCGATTAATTGGTTTACCGCAATCGGCATTATTTGGTGCACCATCTACTGCCATGCCCTCGATTATTATGGTGGATACATGGTGGCAGACTGCATTTGTATTCATTGTTTTAACGGCAGGGTTGCGGAGTTTGCCAAGGGAACCCTATGAAGCTGCAGAGGTGGATGGTGCCAGCAGCTTACAGAGTTTCCGCTATCTCACCTTACCCATGTTAAAACCGGTTATATTGACCGTTTTAATTTTCCGTACCATCGATTGTTTAAAAGTATTTGCGATCATTTTTGGAACGACAGGTGGAGGACCGGCGCAAATTACCGAATCCGTTCAAACTTTAGCCTATCGAACAGCATTTAAATTTTTGTTTTTAAGCCGCTCGATGACTTTAATGGTGATATTTTCATTTATTATTCTGGCTTTTTGTTTGATTTACTTACGGATTGGCGAATCTGAAACCTGATAAAACCATACTACTGTTAATGAGGATTTTTATGAGTGTAAAAACTAAGCGGCGAATTACTACTTTCATAGCTTATTTATTGGCTATCGCTGCAGTATTTGCCACATTGTTCCCGATTTTTTGGATATTCTCCATTTCGATTAAAACCCAGAAGGATGCCTTTGCTACACCTCCGGTTTGGATATTCAAACCAGTATGGAACAATTACATCCGTATATGGCAAACCGCTGGATTTTCAGACGCTTTCCTGAATAGCGTGATTGTTACGATCTTTGGTGTAATTTTAGCTTTACTAGTAGGTGTTCCTGCAGCTTATGCCATCAATCGTATGCAATTCAAGGGAAAGAAAGCGCTCTCGATCTGGTTATTGATTTCTTATATGTTTCCCGAGTTTCTTTTCATCATTCCGATGTATGTCCTATATCAAAAGATTGGGTTGTATGACACGCAATTGGGTTTAGCGCTGGTCTATCAAGTGTTTGTGTTGCCATATGCCATCTGGCTACTGCGAGGATTTTTTGCGGATGTGCCGGTGGAACTAGAGGATGCAGCGCGTATCGATGGGTGTACTCGGGTACAAACCTTGCGATTGATTTATCTGCCACTCACTGCGCCCGGGATTGCTGCCACTGCCATCCTCTCAGCGATTTGGATATGGAATGAATTAACGATTGCTTTAGCACTCACCTTCGATGCGGCGAAAACGGTAACCGTAGCTGTGGCAGGATTTCGGGGGTATGCTTCAATCGACTGGGGAGGGATGACAGCCGCGTCGATTGTATCGATAATCCCTATGTTCATTTTTGCTGCTTTTGCTCAACGCTACATCGTCGAAGGTTTAACCTTAGGCGCGGTGAAGTAAAAATATATTTTGGGTATATATTTATTGTGTTGCGACATTGAATATTAATAAGTTGTTGGAGAAAAGATCATGAATAGTGAGATGGATTTTACAGGAAAAGTTGCCCTGGTAACCGGTGCCGGAAGAGGAATTGGTAAAGGAATTGCTCTGAGATTGGCAAAAATGGGCGCGGATATTGCAGTCAATGACTATGTCGGAGAAACGGCTGAAAAAACAGCCGCAGAAATAAAGAGTCTGGGGAGAAAATCAGCGGCATTCCCTGGCGATGTTTCCAAAAGCGAAATAGTCGGTAAGATAGTCGATGGCGTCATCGAACAATTCAAACATATCGATATCTTGGTAAACAATGCCGGAATATCCTTGTATCGCCCTATTTTGGATTGTTCTGAAGAAGATTGGGATAGGCATCTGGACATTATGGCGAAGGGCACATTCCTGCTCATGCGAAAGGTTGCACCTTTTATGATCGCCCAAAAATGGGGGCGCATTGTGAATTTGGGGTCTTATGTCGCCCAATTCAACTGTACGACAAAATATTTTGCACCATATTGCGCAGCTAAGTTTGCCATCATTGGTCTGACTCAAGTTGCAGCTCAAGAATGGGCACCATATGTGACCGTTAATGCGGTAGGACCCGGCGATGTCGAGACAGAAATGATGGAATTGGAATGGCAGCAGGAAGCTGCCCGGCGAAATACAACTCCGGCAGTCGTTAAAGAGGAATACCGTAAACGCCTTATTTTGGGCAGGCTGCAAACCCCGGATGATATTGCCAAAGCTGTGGCGTTCCTTTGTTCTCCTTTAGCAGATCAAATTACCGGGTCCCATTTGATTGTTTCCGGAGGGCTACCTTACCACAATTAGAATCGGATGGGTTTAATAATATCCATTGATCACAGAGCCAAGCTGAAAAATAGCGGTATTTTCTATCATGGATAACCATATGTCTGGGTTCTAATACTTTGTCCTTGGGTAATAGGCATGTTTACCAAGTCATAAATGTCATGGTGAGCAAAGCGAAACGTCTCAATATGGTAGTGAAAAGACCTTTCGCTTTGCTCAAGGTTACTACCTTCTCTGGGGATGATACCCGAGTTGGGGTAACTGATATTTTGTTTATTAATAAATGATATTGAGATGGGGAATTATTTGTTTCAAAATATTATGCAGTATTTCATTGCTATTTTAGAAGTTCATTGTATAATAAAATTGTATATGTAGAAACATTCCAATAGTTTTTTGTTCTTCAGGAGGCTAACATGACGAAAATAATTGACGTCGAGGGAATTGGACCAAAATACGCAGAAAAACTTCAGAAGGCAGGAATTCGTACTTTATCTGCATTGCTCGAGAAAGGGAAAACTCCGAAAGGTAGACAAGAAATTGCTAAGCAGACGGGCATCAGTGAATCGCTGATACTAGAATGGGTGAACCACGCCGATTTGTTTCGGATAAAAGGTGTTGGGTCGGAATACTCCGATCTATTGGAAGCTGCTGGAGTAGATACGGTTCCCGAATTAGCTAACCGAAAACCTGAAAACCTATATCAAAAATTAGTTTCGGTCAACCAAGAAAAAGAATTAGTCCGCAAATTACCAACAGAAAAGCAAGTCGAAGATTGGGTTTTGCAGGCAAAACAAATGGCGCGGATCATTACTTATTAATCCTCATATAGACTATTGGAATCAAATTGCCATTTGATAAATTATTTATGTGATTGAATATTAAATGTAACAGCCCTATTAGGTAGTGTGTATAAGAGAGCGAAAAACCAAATTTGTGAAATATTCAATAAAGTTTTATTAGTATACCTTGTGTAAAAAAAATTGAATGAACAGTTGCAAGTACTTTGCCAAAATTGTGTACGATTTTGTTAATTTTAAATGTTTAAAAACGTTTAAAATTAGCCGATAAGAGAGTAGCACGAATATTTTATTGGCGTAAGATAGTTCGAATTACTATTATCTATTGGTGGAATTCACCAGGCATTGAAGGCAGTTTGAGGAGGACTCTATGAAAAAGGTTACACAAAATACGATTTTGATTTTTCTGGCATTGGTTGTGGCTGTGAGTGGTTTTGGGTTTACAACGGAAGCTAAAAAAACCACCAAATGCGCCTATTACCATACCGTGTGGTATGGTGAGACCCTGTATAAGATTGGGCTTCGATATGGAATGACCTGGGATAAAATTGCTTCAGCCAATAATATCAAAAAACCAGGCCAAATTTATGCTGGCGATGTACTTTGTATTCCAACCACGAAGTATGGCACCGGAGGCCCATATTACGGCTATAATTATTATGGCTACTATAACTATTATGGTACAGGCGGCCCGTATTATTATGATGATGACTATTATTACTACGGCAGCGTTCCTTTGATTACGGTAACCGATGTAAATGAAGGAAAAAATGTAACCATAAAAGGTTATTACTTCCCCAAGAATACGAAGTTCAACGTATATATAGGTAACTATGGAACAGCAGGGGTAGGCGGTGTGAAGGTATCCTCCTTTAACACAGGCAATAAAACAACCTTTTCCGCTACTTTTACTATCCCCAAGACGCTGAAGAACAAAGCTCGCCTGGCTATACGTGTCCAGAGTCCCAAAAAGGGCGTATATTCGTATAACTGGTTCAATAATTAAACGTTATGAATGGCTTCCTTTCGGATAGCTGTGATAGGAAGCCATTGATACAACCTGCCGAATAATCGAGCGACAAAATATTCTCACCTTAATGTCGATCATTAGCTGAGGCAATGAAACCTGCGTGAGCGGGTTTTCGTATTTAAGATTAGATGAAATGAAACGAATATATTTGTATCTTGCTGTTGTTTTTTCACTTGCAATTGGGTTATGGATTTCTGCATGTAATATGCCAGGCAGTTCGACTTCGCCTCAGATCAGCCCGTTAGCAACTTCTACTGCGATAATGAATGAAGTCAGTATTCCAGAAACTTTACAAGCCTTTGTCGATGCCACACAAACTGCTTCCAGTCCAGCTCAAGATGTCACACCAACTCCATCTCCGAGTGCGACACCTGTTCCAACGATTACCCAAACCAGCACTCCCACTGAGGTATGTTTTGATAAAGCGGAATTTGTAAAGGATATCACTGTTCCAGATGGAACATTATTTTCACCAGGCGATGAATTCGTCAAAACCTGGCGGCTGCGCAATGTCGGCACCTGCACCTGGACAGAACTATATCAATTGGTTTTCGTAGGGGGTGATCCAATGGGCGGCGCGTCCTCTACACCTCTTTCGGAGGTTGTTCCTCAGGGAGAAACGATCGATCTTTCCATCTCTCTTA
>JBDKUB010000328.1:0-3687 GCA_039679915.1 Anaerolineaceae bacterium | reverse complement strand
TTCCATTGTGCTTGTTTCAGAGGGTGCCATGTTCGAAGGTGGTGAAATGATCTTTAAGGATAAAGCAACCGATGCTTTTGGTCATGCCAAGTTGGGAGGCATTGGCGACCTTGTTTCTGCGAAGATTGTCGAACTATCCCCCAAATATAATAACGGAAAGAAAATCGATGTAATCAATCAAAAACTGGGTTATTTTGTACGCGGTGGGGATCCGGATGCCATCGATTCCATCGTCGCAACGGCTTATGGGAACCTGGCTCTCGACCTTATAGTCAAAGGCATTCACGGTAGATTAGTCGTATTGAAAAATGGGCGATACGATAATGTTCCCATCGAAGTCATTGTCGAGACCAAAAAAGTGGTCAATGTCGAAAAGCATTACAACACAGAACGATATCGTCCCAACTATCAGAGCATTGAAATGAAACCCATGTTTATTTTAGAAGGGTAATCGATTTTTCGGTTATATCTATAGAGGTGCTTTCCGGATTTAGGGGCGTGTTACAAACTGGATTGTGCCTCTATAAAAAAGTAATTTTTTCAACCTTTACATTTTCTATCCCCACCAGCAAATTCAAACGAGATACCAAATCACGGCACATATGTGTGGTGAAATTGGGAAATTCAAGCAAATAACCACGTCCTTTTTCAAATACATGGAAGGCAAAACGATCATTGCCCGGGTAAGACATTATCGTACCATGGATGCGTCGTAGCTTTAAAATATCACGCGGCTTATCCCCACTCGAACGCATTATTACAGTAATCATATATACATCTTCCCGCTTCTCATCCATGGGAATCGGTGAAACCAGGAAGGGGGGCAAATCGGTAAGTGCTTCTGCCAGGGGGATATCGTTCGCTTCGATAGGTGTTTCTTCCACAGTCGAGATCTCGGCATTTGTGAAAGTAGCCAGTTCTCTGTTCGAATCCGGCTCGATAACGCCATTCTTTCTTGGAAAATCACCTTCTTCTTCCTGAACGATTATATTCGGGGATGCTTTTTCTGATGATGCAGCTTGGGTTGAAGGCTCCGCCGTAAAAATATCGACAGCTATCTCCGATAAACTGGCATTTCCAAAATCTGCACCATACCAATCTGGAGGCATCTCCGGAGCAACTTGATCGGTGGCGTTCACATCAAGGGGTTGGGGATCTGCAACAGAAGGATCGACATCGGGAATTATATCTTCGGAAGGCATAGATAGAACCATGTCATTGGTTAGGTCTGCTTGTGAGATAGGCGGCTGGTCTTTCCGATTGGTAGCCGTCGCATTAGATACATGCCCTGCACTGTCCAAGGGCGTAACGGTTTTAAAGTCGGTGCTGATCTTATCCACCAACACCTTGATATCCGCCCCTTCTCCATCGAGACGACCATCCACCAAAATTATTTTGTCATAAGCGATTTTCTCCGAATACTTGCTCCAGGTAGACGGAAATACCACTAAATCGATGGTTCCTTGGATATCTTCGATGCTGAGAAACCCCATTTGTTTACCGGTTTTGGTCTGATGCTGACGAATTTTTGTGACCACACCTGCCACGCGTACTTTTTCAGTTGGGTCAGCTTCAGCTAATTGCCCGGAAAAATGGGTAATAGCTTGGGAGATTTCGTTCATGACCGGGCTAAGGGGATGATCGGAAACATACAATCCGATTAATTCTTTTTCCCAATTAAGGACTTCCCGCCGGCTGGCTTCACTGAGACTGGTGGGTAAAGTAATCGTTTCTTGGACGCCGGTATCTTTTCCGAATAAACTCAATTGCCCCATTTCGATGGCTCGAAAATGAGCTGTGCTTACTGAAATAATGCGGTCTATCGATTCCAACAATGCCAATCGAGAGCCAAAACAATCCATGGCGCCAACCCGGATCATACTTTCCAAAGCACGTTTCCCCACCTGGCGTAAATCCACTCGATACGCAAAATCATTCAAATTCTCGAACGGTTTATCTTTCCTGCCCTGTAAAATTGCCTCAACCGGACCTTGACCGACATTCTTTATGGCACCTAAGCCAAATCGAATGGTCGATTTGCACCCTTTTTCTCCCTCTTTCTGGCAGTCTTCGATTGTAAACCCCCAATCGCTGGCATTTACATCGGGCGGTGCTACATTCAAGCCCATACGCCGACAATCCGCCACATAGAATGCCACTTTTTCGGTATCATTTTGAGTGACCGAAAGCAAAGCCGTCATATACTCGACCGGGAAATGCGCTTTTAAGTATGCAGTCTGGACAGCTAAAATACCATAATCCGCAGCATGGGCTTTATTAAACCCATATCTGGCAAATTCTTCCCAATCATCGAATATCGCACTGGCTGTTTCTTGCGGGATATTGTTTTCAACCGCGCCGTGGATAAATTTTTCGCGATGCTTATTCAATTTGTCTTTTATTTTCTTAGCAATGGCTTTACGTAAATCGTCCGCTTCGGATGGTGTATACCCGGCTAATTGCACCGCAGCGAACATGAGCTGTTCCTGATAAACCGGATACCCATAAGTTTCTTTGAAAATTGGTTCCAATAAGGGATGGCGATAGGTCACTTTCTCTTCACCGTGCATACGGCGAATATAATCAGGAATGAATTCCATCGGACCTGGGCGGAAGAGAGCCACCATGGCAATTACATGCGCCAATTCTTTGGGCTTCATTTGCATCAAATAACGCCGCATCCCCGCGCCTTCCACCTGAAAGACACCAGCCGTTTCACCGCGCCCTAATAATTCATAGGTCTCCGCATCGTCCGTTGGGATATTATCCAATTGAAAATCGATATGATGGCGCTGGCGGATCAGATCGCAAGCCTTTGCCATGATTGTTAAAGTCGCTAATCCCAGGAAATCGACCTTGAGCAAGCCCAAGGATTCCACAACGGACATTTCGAATTGGGTCACAATTTTTACGGGGCTGTCTGTCGCTGATGCGCCGGTAGGACGGTGCAACGGGATGTATTCGATAACCGGTTTATCGGTGATGATCACACCCGCCGCATGAGTTCCGGCATTGCGCACCACCCCTTCCATTTTCGCCGCTGTTTCTCGCAGCTCACGGATATACCCAGCCGATTCAACCGCTTGTTTAAGCTCACTAATTTCTTCCATAGCTTGCTTGATACTTACCGGTTTCCCAGGAATATTCGGGATGAGTTTGGCGATTTTATCCACTTCCGAAAGTGGAATATCCATAACCCTGCCAACATCTCGAATGGCAGCCCGTGCGCCCAAAGTGCCAAAGGTAATGATTTGAGCTACTTTGTCCTCGCCATAACGGCGTGTGGCATATTCCATCATCTCCGCCCGCCGATCATCGCGAAAATCCAAATCGATGTCCGGCATGGAAACTCTTCCGGGATTAAGAAAGCGTTCGAAAATCAAGCCATGCCTAATCGGATCCACTAATGTGATGTCTAATGTGTAAGCCACAATCGAGCCTGAGGCAGAACCTCGGGCGTTATACCAAATACCTTGTTCACGAGCATGACGGCATAAATCCCAAACGATCAGGAAATAAGTATCGAACCCCATTTGGTGAATGATCTTGAGCTCATAGTCCAATCGTTGGCGAACTTCCGGAGAATCAGCACGCTCGCCATAGCGTTGTTTCAACCCTTCCTCGCACAATGACCGCAAATATTCTTCTGCGGTCACACCATCCGGCGGACAAAACTCGGGTAAGTGG
>JBDKUB010000302.1:0-3920 GCA_039679915.1 Anaerolineaceae bacterium | reverse complement strand
AAAACCATAGCAACAATGGCGAATATACCAGGAACGATGATCCATATCTGAGGAGCGTTCATTCGACATGCTCCAAAGTTGGGGCAATAATCAGATATGCCCCGACCAACGCTAACCCCAAATCGATAACCTCCAACAATCCAGTGACCAACGCGGATGTCTCTACGACAAAATACATGATTTCAAAACCCGATAATAAAACCAATAAACCCACTACAACATCGAAAGGACGAGAAATTAAACTCAATTGGATAATGCTCAAACTGATCATGAGTGCTGATGCAAAGGATTGTACGTTCTCTATTCCCGGTACGAATTCTCGTATTTTTGGAACAATGGAAATGACCACCAACGCCATCATCAAGGCTATCAGTAAACGAAATATCCGTTGAGACCGAAAAGAACCCTCCTTTTTTTCGGCGTTATAACCGAGCCATTGCATCTCTTCAGCCGGCAAACCGGCGATTGCCATACCTAATATTGCCGCGGCAATCCACCCGGCGATTAATTTGGATGCAGCCAGAACGAAAGGCAAGTTATGGATGAGTATTAAAACACATCCTAAATATTGAACCGATAAACAAATAATAGTAAATCGCCAATTATCACTGACGATGATGCCGATCAACGCAAAAATGATGAGAATGAGCCCAGCGATCGCAATATATCCTAACATCTCTCTATCCACCTAGAATGAAGAACGTAATCACCAGAGCCAATAATAATAAAGTCAATAAAATTCCACTTTCTCCCTCGATCAAAGAACTGATCCCTTCCATAACCGATCCGAGAAATCGAAAGATCGATTCTCCCGCTTTCTTTACCCAAGTCATCGAAATTTTAGGCATGATGATTGGTTTAATTCTCAACACGAATCTATTTTGACTTTTATCAAAAATCAGCATCAACAGACTTACGATTACAACGATCAAACCAATGTAATAATCGATAATTTGTTTGGGCATTATCACAGGGGCACTGTTGGATAATAAAATTCCATCCCTCCATAACAGATAAGCAATCAGCCAGTACACTCCAATCATGAGCAGCATACGCCCAGAGTCAATCACTTTAACCCAAGGCTCTAAGGCTGGTTTTTCCGAATCCCTCGCATTAAGATGTTTGAAATAGCCAGCAACGACCAAGGATTGGGAGATTACAAGTAATACCAAAGAATAATTGGGTACTGTGGTATACAAGCTTGCCCCATCCCAAGTTGGCATAAATGGCAAAGAAGTAATTGCGAGCAAACCAACATACGAAAACAGCGGCTTTCGCGAAGTCCTTTCCTCGAAGAATAATATTCCGCCGCCCAATAACAACGTTATCCCCCAACTGATACTGGCAATCGGCAAGCCGCGGAGTGCTGCCATACCAGAAAATAACCCGATGGTAAGTATCCAATAACGACGACCCTCGAACGCATCCTTCGCCAAAAACCATTGAATCGCTGTAAATAATCCGAGCACCAGAAAAAGAACCAAGAAAATCGGATTGTATTGCCCTGTAGTTGTCGTTAAAGATATTCGAGAAAAAACGATCATTGACGATGCGGGTGAAATCATGGACAGAAAATAGAGCATACTTTTGGGTAAATCTATTTCTTTTGGCGATATATTCCCTGCCGGTATGATCATCAAGCGCAAGGTTGCTGCAATGATCAAGACAGACGTATCACTCATCCCCCATAGGAACAGCATCATGCTGATAATTCGCATGGAATAATTCTTTATCAATCCTTCGATGCGATCTTTTTCTTTGATTCGAAAGAATAATAGAATGAATTCCATAAAATCGGTCACAACCCAGCTAGCCATTATCCACATTACGTCCCTGGCAAGGGTGATCGATAAAACAAACGCCGTCATAACCAGCCCCCCCATGAGCGATAGCCAATCCATTTGGACAGGGTAGATGACTAAAGTGAAATACACGACCAAAGAAAAGGATATTAAGGTCAGTGCTAAAGACCAGGAGATGGTATCAATGAATAAGCTGGGAATGCCTAAATTTTCCGATACCGTAAGTAACTGAGCCGCATCTACAATATAAGGCATGCCGCCCCGTGATAAAAGAACCAATACCCAGGCGACTATTATCGTTAAAGTGGAGATCAACCAAACATATGGAAATTTCACCCGAAAGATCTTGAATAAAAAAATAATCAACGCCGCCAATAATAAGGTGAAGATGGCAAGGAATGGGAAATAATGGAATATGGAGATCATGGGTATGTGATTATATTACAGACGCAAAAGGAGTGCGGTGAATAAATTTACCCATTCCGGGTTTTCCCAACCATTGCTGCCCATCGACAATAAGATTCCCCCTAAGGAAAACTTTTTCAGGATAACCAACTAATTCCCAGTTTTCGAACAAATTATAATCGGTGCGATGATGAGCTTTGGAGACCCCATAGGTTACTTTCATATCCGGATCCCATATGACAATATCCGCATCACTGCCGGGTGATAAGCTCCCTTTAGCAGGATACAATCCAAAGATTTTTGCCGGATTAGTGCTGGTCAACGCGACGAATTGATTGGGCGTCAGACGCCCGGACCTCACACCGTAAGTCCACATAATCGGTAAACGGTCCTCCACACCGGGCAATCCATTCGGGATTTTTGTAAAATCATTTGCACCTAATTCTTTACCGGGGATAGCAATCCATTGATTTTCATAGAGAATGGGTTTCGTGCCATCGAAGAAAAACGAACAATGGTCTGTTCCCAGTACCTGGATAATCCCCTGACTTAATCCTTCCCACAAGCGCCGGTTATCTTCCGCTTTACGCATGGGAGGTGAACAAACCCATTTTGCCCCATCTGGTCGGCGCAGATGATCTTCCGTAAAGAATAAATAGGATGGGCATGTTTCACCCATGACAGGCACACCCCGTTCACGCATATATTTAAGCTGATCGACTTCCCCGGCTACATTCATGTGAACAATATAGATTGGAGCGCCTGTTTGTGCAGCAAAAGATGCGCCGCGTAAAGTCGATTCCACCGCCCCCCAGGCTGGACGGGTCAATGCATGAAAAATTGGAGCCGTATTGCCTGAGGCAAGCGCTTCTTTGACCAGGATATCGATGACATCTCCATTTTCAGCATGCAACATGGTCAATAAACCATGTTGTTTGGCAATCCGCACAACCTGGTAGATATCGCCATCGGATAATCGTAACCGCCCATTATAAGCAGTAAAAACTTTTACGGTAGTAATCCCCATATCGATCAAATGAGGAATCTCTTCTGCCACCTTTTCATCGAAGTGAGTCATATTCATATGGAAACCGAAATCGATTGCGGCTTTAGGGTCGGCTTTTTGATGCCATAAATCCACACTGTATTCAAGCCCCGCCGATTCTTGCGAAACAAAATCCAAGGCGGTAGTCGTTCCACCGAAAGCGGCTGCTTTATGGCCTGTGTAATGGTCATCGGCTGTAATCGTATCTGCCATGGGAAGATCGAAGTGAGTGTGAGGGTCAACACCGCCTGGCATAATTAATTTCCCATCCGCATTAATGACCTCTGCACCCTCTTCAGGCAATGATTCCCCAATCATTTTGATTTTTTCGTTTTCTATTAATATATCCGCTGTAAAGATATCTGAAGCGGTGATCAATGTGCCTGATTTGATTAATATCTTACCCATTTTGCCAGCCATTCGAACTCCATAATTGATTTTGATATATTACTATGTCTTCGCTCAGGATTATAGCCTTCTTTTAAGCTAACTTCATATGGTCGGGTAGAAAATTTGTCCCCCTTATTATGGAAAAATTAATCTAAAGGACGAATTCCAAGCAGCATTTCCAGAAGCTGATCATCTGGAACTTCAAGAGGCATTTGCGAGGGCATGTATTGCTGAGATCGATTAGCTCTATCTCGTAATGCTTGCCAAAGATGCCGCCG